>DOWQ01000502.1 GCA_003519485.1 Streptomyces sp.
CATGATCGAGCACCTACGCCAACAGATCAGCACATTGGGAGGCCAGCTGTCGTGACTCGTACACAGCGTTTGCTCGCCGCCCGATGGCGCCCCCTTGCCCTCGCCGCGGTGCTGCTGGTCTTGTCCGGCGCGGTGCTGCTGGTGTGGCTGCGCATCGACGCGGAGTCGGCCCGGGCCGAGCAGTTGGCGACGGAGGCGGACCGACGTGGCGCCGCGGTCTCCACCCTCGCCACGGACGTGCGCCGGCTCCGCGCACAGCTCCAAGGCGAGGGGGAGACGCCCCGCGCACCCGACCCATCCGAGGCTGTGGAGGATCTCCCTGACCGGGCTGAGGTGCCCGTCCCGATACCCGGCCCGCGGGGGCTGCCGGGCAGGAGCGGCACGGACGGCAGCGACGGCCAGCCCGGGGAGCCGGGAGAGCCCGGCGGCGACGGCGAGCCGGGAGAGCCCGGAGCAGACGGGCAGGACGGTGCCCCGGGCGAGCGAGGCCCACAGGGAGAACCCGGGGTGCAAGGACCCCGCGGCGAGCAGGGGCCACAGGGGGAGACCGGGCCGCCCGGTGCCGCCGGGCCCCGCGGGCCGGCCGGGCCGTCATGCCCGGACGGCTACAGCCTCCAAGCCCCGGACTACGACCCGGACGCCCTCGTCTGCCGCCGCGACGGCGCACCCCAGCCCGAGCCGCAGCCGGGGCCGGTGAGCCTGGCCGCCATCCTCGACCCGCACCGACGGCCCTGACGGAAGGAGCCCCGTGCCCCAGCAGCCGCGGATGAGACCCGCGACCCCGCGCCTCGACATGACGCTCGGCGACATCACTGCCCTCGTCGCCCTCGGCATCGTCGAGGAGCTGCCGCCGGCACCCTGCCCCCGACCGGACCCGCCGCGGCCCGAGCCGCCGCCGGACGTGGGGGAGCGGCAGCAGATGCTGACGACCGCCCTCACGGACACGGGGGCCCCGGTCACCGAAGAGGACCGGGACGCGGTCGCCGACGTGGCCCGCATGGACCCCGATACGGTGCAGGCCGTCACCCGCTGGATCGAACGCGGCCGGCCCCCCGCATGACGACGCCCCCGCCCCCTGCTACGGCAGGCGGCGGGGGCGCTTCGTTGTGTCAGGCATTGCCGAAGGGCGCCGGGCCAGACCCCTGGATTTCCACGCGCCCCGATCCAATTGCCCCGGCCGTCGCCAGGAACCGCCCCTCGCGCCCGTCGGGCATGCGGATGACTGCCTCGCCGGCCGGGGGCGAGTCGAACCAGTCGATCGCGGGGCTGCTTTCGAGGTGGCCTCCCCAGGACTTGAGGGTGACACCTCCGTTTCCGTTGCGCTCGACATGGATGCTCAGGTCCACCTCGGCCGAGTGCTCTGCTCCGTCAACTAGGACGACGGCCGCGCCGCGATACGTGTCTGCCATGCCGCGAGGGTAGCGCGCGGCGGCGTCATGGGAGTCGCCTTGCATGACGCTCCCATGGCGAGAGCTAGCGCATAACGTTCCCTTATGCGCTAGCCCTCGGGTCAACGAATGGGGCGGGCCCCAAGCCGGAGCAGCCTGACTCGCGTGGCCCGCTGGTCGCCATGAACTCGCTCTCCCGGCCGTCAGGCATGCGCAAGATCCCAGGTGCCGCATCAAAGAGGTCGACATCCGAGGATTCGTCGGCGAGCGTGATGCTGCCGGCCCAGGTGCTGTTTCGGTCGGACTCGCGGTTGTCCGTTCGGCTGAGGTCGTAGCGAAGCACGAGCGAAACGGTCACGGGCGCTTCGCGGCCGTCGGGGAAGACGACGATAGCCGGGCCGACGTAGCGCGGACGCCCGTCGTCGGGATGGAAACGGGGACGTGAGGTCATGGCGCGAGGGTAGCGGGCTCACCCAACCAGCCCCTGAGCGTGCCCGCTTGAACTCTCACGGCTCTCGATAACATGCCATATCGCAGGCGGTCCGCCACTGAGCGAAGAGCTCCACCCCCTCGTGGGGTGGAGCTCTTCGTCGTGCTCAGTCCTCTGCGGAGGCTTCGACAGTCAGGGTGACGCCACCGTCAGGCTCGTCTCGCCAGTCGACGACGACGCCTTGCATCATGACGTCGCCGTCAAGGCTCCACCGGATCGGCTTCCCCAGCGCTCCTTCCTTGTCGGTCTTCTCGCGGAAGGACGGCTTCATCGGAAGCGTGAAGCGCACGGGTGCGTCGTGTTCGGGTTCCATGAGCCACAGGCTAGCGGCCTTCTGTGAGCAGCAGACAAGCGTCAACGGCATGGTGGATAATGACAGTTATCCAATACAGGGAGATGCGATGGCTACCTACCAGCGAGCGGAAGCAACGGAGTGGGAACTCGCCGACGAGCGACGACGGCTCTTGCAGAAGGCGACGCCCTACGAGGGGACATGCAAGTGCGGGCGAACCGTTCGGGTGCACCTTCCCAAGGGTGGTGACGGATGCGCCTACGTGACGTACTGGCACAAGAGGTCTGACGCGGCGTGGTGCCGTAGCGAGGTCGACTTCCAGGATGTGCACGAGATCGGTGCTGCAGCGTGACCGCTCTCGTCCCGCGCCAGTCGGCGGAGCTGTCGACCGACCGGCACGACCCCCGCGACGACTGGCACAAGGGGGCCCGCGCCCTGGCGAACGACCTCGCCGAGATCTACGGCAACGGCGACCCCTTGCCGACTGCAGGCGGGGCATGGATCGCCCGCCAGAAGTCAGACCACACGAAGCGCGCCTACGCGCGAGCATTCCGACGCTGGGAAAAGTACGCGCGCAGCACAGGCGCCCATCCCTTCGAGGCGAGACTCCCCCTCGCGGATGCCTACGCCAACAACGTTGCGAAGACGCCCGGGCGCCAAGGGAAGCCACCCCAGGACGCCACGGTCGCGCAGACGCTCTCCGCTGCCGCGTCGTTCTACGACTACGCGATCCAGGTAGGCATCACCGAGGTCAACCCATTCAGTGGGGTTCAGCGCCCGGACATCGACCCCGACTACTCGCCGACCGAAGGCATGACCGACGCCGAGACGATGCGGCTCATCGAAACCGCGCGCGACTGGGCGCCCCGCTCCTACGCCCTCGTCGTGCTCCTCTACCTCACCGGCGCCCGCGTTGACGAACTCCTCTCCCTCACCGCAGACCAGCTCGGCTACGACCGCGGGCACCGCACCCTGCCCCTCACGCAGAAGGGCGGGAAGAAGCGGCCCGCCCCCGTGCCGCCGCTCGCCCTCGAAGCGCTCCTCGCCTACCTCGGCAACCGCGCCGACGGCCCGCTGTTCGTGACGGCCGCCGGCCGCCGCTGGACTCAGCCCGAGGTCTGGAAGCACCTCCGCGTCCTCGCCCGCCGCGCCGGCATCCCACAGGCGGCGAGCATCAAGCCCCACACGCTGCGGCACCAGTTCATCACCGACAACCTCGCCAACGGCGTCCCGCTCCAAGACGTCCAAGACGCCGTCTCGCACTCCGACCCTCGCACCACCCAGCGGTACAACCGGCGACGGCGTCAGCTCGACAACCATCCCGCCTACGCCCTCGCCGCCAAGCTCGGCGAACGACTCCAGTCCGGAGGGAACAGCCGATGACGCATCGAGCTCGGCCGCGCGTTCACCTCCTCACCGGCGGCCCCGCCTGGGAGGACCGGAAGAAGAAGGGCAACGAGCCGCTGAAGCTCAACAAGCGGCAGAAGGCGGCGAAGAGGAAGCTGATCGGCCGCATGGCGGACCTGAAAGCCGCGGTCACGCGCCGGGACTGGCCGGCTGCGAGAGCGGCCAGGTCGGCCGCGTGGGACGAGATCGACGCCTTGGTGCCGGACCTGACGCGCAATGAGCGTCAGGCGCTGTGGCAGTACAAGATCCTGATCAGGGCTGGCGAAGACCAAGCCCGGAGAGGCAGGATGCGCACCAACCCGCAGACGCGGCGGGATCAAGGGGAAGGGGACGGACGATGAACCAGCCAGTTCCAGGGCCGCTGAGCCCGGGAGTCAAGGCGGGACTCCTTGCTCTCTTCGACCAGCTCACCGCCGACGAGCGGGGCCCAGTTCCGGCCTGCCGGTGCGGGCACGAGATCGAGGAAGGGCAGGATCCCTTCACCTGCGGGCACGAGGGCACGTAGCTGCGGTGTCCCACGCCGGACGTGTTCGGTGCGGTTCCCCCGGCCCGCGGGGGCTGCCGGGCTCGCGCGGCGCGGACGGGGCCGACGGG
>DOWQ01000278.1 GCA_003519485.1 Streptomyces sp.
CAGTACACGAGCAGGACCTTCGCCGAAGCCTGCAGGTCAGCAGGGGTTCGACGAAGCATGAGCGCGGTCGGCTCCAGCGCGGACAACGCACTCGCCGAGTCCTTCAACGCGACCTTCAAACGCGAGACCCTGCAGGGACGAAAGAGCTGGCCAGGCGAGCGCGAGGCCCGACTCGACGCCTTCCGATGGCTCCACCGCTACAACACCCGACGCCGACACTCCCGCCTCGGACAACGATCACCGATCGCCTTCGAGAACGCCCTCCACCTCACACCAACTACGCTGGCACCAGCCGCATAACCCGTGTCCAGGATTCGGGGTCAAGGCCCCTCCTCACGGCGGGGGCGAGTGGGCCAGTGCGCTGGACGTGTGGAGGGCTGACGAAAGACTGGCTTGTTGCCAGGTCCCGGTCAACATCGCCTCTGCGCTGGTGGGTGTCGCCGGTACGCCGGGAGCGGCCTGGACAGGGCGCGCCCTGGAAAGAAAGCGCGTTCTGCCTACTTGTCACATGAACAACTCGTGCCCAGAATGATCGGCGACCGGCCGTGTTGATAGGCATCACCGTTCTCGGTGACAACGGGGGAGTCCTCGATCGGAGAGTGACCGTTCATGCGCCGTCGTTCCCTTCTTGCCGGACTGGCTGGACTGGCCGGAGTCGGTGGCAGCCTCGCGCTGCCGTCGTTCGCGTTCGCGGAGCCGCAGTCGCGGCCGAACGGACCGTGGATTCAGTCAGGGCAGACCGTTCAGAAGGCCGCCCTTACCGCCAACACCGACCTCGGACGCAAGCTGGAGCAGATCGCGGACCGGTCCGGCGGCCGCATGGCACTCGAGGTCGCCGGCACCTCGTCGAGCGGCTGGCCCATCCACCTGGCGCGCTTCGGCGAGCCGGGCGCCGGCCGGATGCCCGTCCTGATCCAGACCCAGATCCACGGCGGTGAGCCGCTGGGCACCGAAGCCGCCTTGCATCTGATGCGGACGCTCGCCACCAGCTCGCACCCGGCGGTTCTGGCGATCCTCGACCGGCTGGCAATTTGGTTCATCCCGCGTCTGAACATGGACGGAGCCGATTTCCGCACCGAGGACGGCTTCCTCGTCCAGCGCCGGCAGAACACCCAGGAGTGGACGCCGCAGGCGTGGGGCCTGGCTGCCGACACCCCCGCACCCTGGTACCTGCCGCGCAGCCTGCGGCAGCCCGGCGCGGTCTCCGGCTACGACATCAACCGCGACTTCAACCCCGACCTCGACTTCCGCCTGCGGCCGGGAGACGAGGCGCTGCTGCCGAGCTTGTCCCACATCCCCGGCTTCTTCGTCACCCCCGAGGCCCGCGTCTCCGCCGCCGTCCACCAGCGGATGCGTCCGGAATTCTTCATCGATCACCACCACCGCGGCAGCAATGTGGAGTCGGAGGAGAACAACCAGCTCACCACCCTCCAGGTCATCGGCATCGTCACCGAGGGCACACCGGAATACCCTCTCGCCCCGGCCGTTCGGGACCTCAGCTTCCAGGTCAATGTGCTGGTCTGGGACATGCTGCGCTCCCTGGGCAACTCCCCGTTCGGCGGCATCACCCGCTATCCGGACGTCGAACTCCCGGGCACCGCGCTCGGCTCGTATGCCCTCAACGGCTCCGGGATCATGCTCTACGAGACCCGCACCGCGGCCCAGCAGTCCATGGGCATGCTGATCCGCCAGTCGGTCGCCGGCCTCGGCGTCACCCTGGAGGCGCTGGCATCCGGCACCGTCTCCGGCGTCGATCCGGACCGCTACTGGGACATCCCTCCGGCCGGTCCGCGGATCGGCAACCCCAACGAACTGTAGGACGGCCCGCGCACCTCGCCCATCCACGATCCGAAGGGAACGCGCCATGCGAAGACTCAGCACCATGCTGGCCGCCGCGCTTCTTGTCACCGGGCTCAGCGTCCTGTCGCCGGCTGCCGCCGAGTCACCTCTCCACCCCGGCGGACCGTGCCTGCAGGAGAACCAGAACGTCAGCCGCAGCAGCGTCGCCGGCTACGCCGACGTCGTACAGGAACTCGCCCGCATCGAGCGAACCTCGCACGGTCGGGTGGAGGTCGACTCCGCAGGCACCTCCGGCGAGGGCCGCGACCTGCAGTACGCCACGGTGGGCGACGGGCCGAAGACCGTGTGGCTGCAGGGCCGGATCCACGGCAACGAGCTGCACAGCACCGAAGCCCTGCTGCAGATCCTCGACCTGCTCGCCTCCGGCAACCCGGACGCGAAGCAGATCCGCGAGGAGCTGACGGTCATCGTCATCCCGATGTACAACCCCGACGGTGCCGAGGCCAACATCCGGCAGAGCACCACCCCCAACCGGATCGACCTCAACCGCGACTTCGAGAACTTCGCCCAGGTGGAGACGGTCGCCTTCTGGAAGCTGTGGCGTGACCTCGCGCCGGAGCTCGTGCTCGACCTCCACCACATGAGCGAGGCACCCGTAGTGGAGGGCACGAACGAGCTCAACCAGTTCCAGATCGGGGCGCGTTCGATCGACCCGTCACGGATGACGGCGGAGCAGTGGCTGACCAACCGGCAGATGGCCATGGTGAGCGTCGACGCGCTCGCTGAGTACGGGCCGGTGAACATCGCCCACTATCCGCTGATCGACATCACCAACGCAGGGCTCAGCCGCATGCTCATGAGCGGCACCGCGCCGGCCGGTGAGGAGCCGGTGGCCGGGACACCCACGAAGGGTGCCATCTTCTACGAGGTGCGCTCGGTGGGGCAGAAGAGCAACGGACAATTGGAGAATCTCTTCCGGATCCCGACGATGGCCCTGCTGAACGCCGTCGCCGACGGCTCGCTGTCGTCGTACGACGTTTCCGGGTATGACGACCTGCCCTTCGCCGAACGGGGCACCTGCGGTCCGGGCTTCTGACCACCGGCCCCTTCCGACCCCCGGAACGCCGCCCCGGTGCCACAATGCCGGGGCGGCCGCACCGTGAGGCGGACACGATGGTTGCCCGGCAGCATCTTCCGCGGCGCCCCCCGTGACGCACTCACAGGAGGAAAATCTCTGACAACCACAAGGTCCCCGAGCGCGGATGGCTCGGCCAGTGGGTCCACGTACGCGGTGGCGACCGCATCAGCGACGGACGCTTGGTCATCGGCCGCGAGGGCTGGTAACGGTGTCCAGCAGAATGACTCCATAATATCGACTTCCAGAAGCCGCTCCGGTGCCGATGGCGTCCGATATGGATTCGTCTCGCGGCGGCAAGCGGCAGCGGCGGCGTTGTTGATCGTGAGTACGGCTGCCCGGCTGATCCTCGGCTCCCCCTTCAACGCACCGGACCTGTTCTGGTATGCGGTCGGCGCGGTGGTCGGCCGGCTCGCCGTGTGCCTGGTGCCGAGGCGCCGGGGCGCACGGGCCCGGTTTCCGCGTGAGGATCCGCCGGGGCTGATGGCGACGTACACGGTGAACAGTCCCTGCAGCCGACGCACGCTCCTGCAGCCGTCCCCGGGCCCACCCGGGCAAGACCGCCCTCGACACCCATTCACAGCCAGCCGGAGCGCTGTGCCTGCAGGGCCATCTGGAAACGGTTCGCGGCGCCGAGACGGGCCATCAGGATCTGGAGGCGGCGGAACAACGTACGGCGGCTGACGCCCAGTTCGCGGGCGATGACGTCGTCCGTCGCGCCGCCGGCCAGGAGGCGTAGCAGGCGACGGTCGGCGGGTGGGAGGCCGGCGGGGCGGGTGGTGAGGCCGTGAATGGGGAGAGCGTTCTGCCACGCCTGCTCGAACAGGCCCGTCAGCGCGGAGAGCAGGCCGCACGGCTGTACCACCAGCATGGTGTTGTGTATGTCTGCTTCCTTGATCGACAACGACACCAGAGCGTACGCCTCATCGATGATCAAGAGCTTGACCGGCACCGACGGCAGCACCCTGGCCTGCTCGCCCGCCTCGATGCAGGGTTCGATGACGTCCTTGAGGTGGCCGGGATACTCCAGTGACTCCCGCGAGTAGACGACGCGCTGCGTCACCCCGCGAACCAGCGTCGCCAGGGCGTCGGCGGTTGCGCCGGCCAGAGGGGCGTACGGCGGGGACTCGAACTGCCGGATCTGCTCACGGGCGCCGGCCCACGCGTGGCGCAGCCTCGGACCGATGGCTTCGCCGGTGACGACCTCGACGAGGTCGTCGTTGTAGGCGGCGAGCCGTCGGCGCCGGAACGACTCGAAGGCGCCTCCGACAGCGATGCGCGACTCCTCGAGCTCGGCCGCCCGGTGCCGGGTGAGGATCTCCAGGCCCGCGGCGGGCGGCACCGGGGCCACCACGTCCCCGTCCCCGGCTGCGGCACTGGCCAGTCCGGCGTCGGCTAGTTCGCCGTACGCCGCGGCGAACTCGGACCCGCCCAGTCCGGCGGCCGCGCCGATCGCGCTCAGCGGCGCGGGGGCCAGTTCCAGCAGGGCCAGGTAGACCCGGCACGCCTGGTGATCGAGTCCCAGCAGCCGGAGGGCTTCGCCGAGTTTTGCGTTCGTCATGGGCACATTATCGACGCTTTCCGCCCGGGCCCGTGGCCGGTCTGTGCCACTGGCACCGTTCGGCCCCAGCGCCCGCCGCGAGGCGGTACCGTCCTGGTGCCGCCGCGGACCGGCGGCGCCGATGAACCTCATGGAGCCCCATGGAAGCCCAACGGAAAAGGTGCACGACGTGGCGAAACGTCGGAAGAACGGCCTCTACCCGGGGGTCTCCGCAGAGCTGTCCGCTCTGATGCGGACGGGCTGGGCGGACACCGAACGACAGAACCTCCAGCTCGCCGAGCAGGCCCCGCACGCGGCCCGCCGTCGCGCCGCGCTCTCCGCGCGGTTCCCCGGCGAACGCCTCGTGATCCCCTCGGGGAACCTCAAGGTCCGCTCGAACGACGACACCTACCCCTTCCGGCCGTACACGGGCTACGTGCACATGGCCGGCGACCAGGCCCGGGACGGCGCGCTCGTCCTGGAACCCCACGCGGACGGTGGCCACGACGCCTACTGCTATCAGCTGCCGCGGGACAGCAGGGACGACGACGAATTCTGGACGGGCGCCCACGCCGAGCTGTGGACGGGCCGGCGCCGCTCACTCGCCGAATCGGAGCGCGTACTCGGCCTGCCGTGCCGCGACGTCCGCACCGCGGCCGCCGACCTGGCCGCCGCCTCCGGCCCGCCGACCCGGATCGTCCGCGGGATCGACCCCTCCCTCGAGGCCGCCGTCACCACCGACGCGGAGCGGGACGCCGAACTGGAGGAGGCGCTCAGCGATCTCCGCCTCGTCAAGGACTCCTGGGAACTCGGGGAGCTGCGCAAGGCGGTGGACTCCACCGTGCGCGGTTTCACCGACGTCGTCGGGGAACTCTCCCGGGCGATCGCGTCGTCGGAGCGGTGGATCGAGGGGACCTTCTTCCGCCGGGCGCGCCTCGAGGGCAACGCTGTGGGCTACGGCTCGATCTGCGCCTCGGGTGAGCACGCCACGATCATGCACTGGACGGACAACGACGGCCCGGTGTGCCCGGGAGACCTGCTGCTGCTCGACGCCGGCGTGGAGACGCACTCCCTCTACACCGCCGATGTCACCCGTACGCTGCCGGTCAGTGGCACCTTCACGCCCCTGCAGCGCGAGATCTACGACGCGGTGTACGAGGCCCAGGAGGCCGGTATGGCGACGGTCAAGCCAGGTGCCCCGTACCGGGACTTCCACGAGGCGGCCCAGCGCCACCTGACGGCGCGGCTGGTCGAGTGGGGCTTCATCGAGGGCCCCGTCGACCGGGCGTACGAACTCGGTCTGCAGCGCCGTTTCACCATGGCCGGCACCGGTCACATGCTGGGCCTGGACGTCCACGACTGCGCGCAGGCCCGCACGGAGGACTACGTCGGCGGTGTGCTGGAGCCGGGCATGTGCCTGACCGTCGAACCGGGCCTGTACTTCCAGGCGGACGACCTGACGGTGCCCGAGGAGTGGCGCGGCATCGGCGCCCGGATCGAGGACGACCTGGTCGTCACCGACGACGGCCACGAGAACCTGTCGGCGGGCCTGCCGCGCGCCGCGGATGAGGTCGAGGCATGGATGGCGCGCTTCGCGGGCTGATTGCCCAGCCGCTCGAGCAGGTAACGGCTTGCTGAGGGCACGGAGCGGACTTCCGTGTGAAGGAGGCCGGGACCACTACGGGGTTGCTGGTGGCGACGTACCGGACGGCCTGCCACCGGTTCAGTCGGCGGCACCGCTTCGCGGGCGTGTGCCGCCGGGTGCCCGTGCGACGAACTTCGGACGCTCCGCCACCGTCATGACGTCACCCGGTCCGTCGCCCGGCCCTCGACGGGGATGCCCAGTCGGCCGGCCACGGTGGTGAGGGCTGTGCCCAGGGGGAGCGCGACCCGGGTGAGGGCGTGCTGGTCACCACGTGTCGGGTCCCGGTTGACGATCAGCACCGGCTTGCCTGCCCGGGCCGCCTGGCGGACGAACCGGAGCCCGGACATCACCGTCAGCGAGGAGCCCAGGACCAGCAGGGAGGAAGCGTCGCGGACCAGCTCGCGGCAGTGCTCGACCCGCCGCGGCGGAACCGTCTCGCCGAAGAACACCACGTCCGGCTTGAGGGTGCCGCCACACACGGAACAGGGCACCACGTGGAATCCCTTGACCTGGTCGTCGGTGAGGTCGGCGTCACCGTCCGGGTTGATTGCCGCGGCCACCGGCTCGAAGCCCGCATTGGCTTCCGCCAGCCGTCCTGCCAGTTCACTGCGGGGGCTGAAGGCGCCGCAGGAAAGGCAGACGACCCGGTCCAGGCTTCCGTGAAGTTCCACCACGCCCTCGCTGCCGGCGGCCTGATGCAGGCTGTCGACGTTCTGGGTGATCAGACCGGAGAGCAGGCCGTGCTGACCGAACGCGGCCACGGCCCGGTGCCCGGCATTGGGGCGGGCACGGCCGAAGGTGCGCCAGCCGAGGTGGCTGCGCGCCCAGTACCGGCGCCGTGCCTGGGCGCCGGCGGTGAACTCCTGGTAGGTCATCGGGGTGTGCCTGCTCAGGCTCCCGCCTTCGCCCCGGTAGTCGGGAATGCCCGATTCCGTGGAGATGCCCGCCCCGCTGAGCACCAGCACACGGCCGGTGCGCAGCGCGTCGACGACGGGCTCCGGGTCCGTGGTGCCGGGCGGCAGGTCCTCGGCAGGGGTCCAGCTCAGAGTGGGGCGCATGCGCATGCCGCAAGGGTACGGAACCCGGGGACCACGGGGGCGGGCAGCAAGTACGTGTGCGGTCACTCGCCGGGCGAGTGCGGCGGCGTCCGGCCCCGTCAGCGCTCGGCGCGATCAGAACTCGTCCGCTGGGAGGCTCGGGGCGGCGTAGTCGCTTTCGTCCCACTCGGCGTCCTCCATCACCGGGCCGGCGAAGAAGCCCTCCATGAGTTCGTGAGGACCCAGCTCGGTGGCACCGGCCGGAGCGGTCGGGCGGCGCCGGACACTCGCCGGTCGGCCGGCGGAGGCCCGAAATCTCTTGCCTTCCGCCCTGGGGGAGGGGAATCCCGCCTGGTACTGGTCGGCAGCACGTACAGGTTTCGTACAGCGCATCTCGAACGACAGCAGCGGGTGATCCCGGGGATCGCCCGCTGAACGCCGGCATTCTGCAGACGGCAGACACCGGGCACCTTCCCCGTGGGGAAGGTGCCCGAGCCGGACGTCGGTGGTGGGACGCGGACCGGGCCGGGGCGGCCTCGACGCGTAGCGGCCCGCACGATGATCTGGGCGGAGGTACGCCGACGGGCGTTCTCAGCTCTTGTTGCTGATGCCCTTCGGGTTGAGATGGGAGATGTTGCCGCTCTCGGTCCCGTCGGATGAGTCGATCACGCAGTCGATGAGTGTCGGGGCACCCGAGGCCAGCGCCTCGCGGAGGGCCGTGCCCACCTCCGCCGGTGTCGTGACCCGGTGGCCCGTGCCACCGAAGGCCTTCATCATGACGTCGTGGCGGGCGGCCAGGGCGGTGGGCGCGGGATCGTGCGAAGAGGAGGCCTCGTCGCCGCGGTAAACGCCGCTGTTGTTGAGGACCACGGTGACGATGGGCAGGTTGTAGCGGCAGATCGCCTCCACCTCCATGCCGCTGAACCCGAAGGCGCTGTCGCCCTCGATGGCGACGACCGGCGCACCGGTCTCGACGGCCGCGGCGATGGCGTAGCCCATGCCGATTCCCATGACGCCCCAGGTGCCGCTGTCCAGCCGGTGGCGAGGCACCTGCATTCCGATGGTGTTGCGGGCCAGGTCGAGCGCATTGGCGCCTTCGTTGACGACGTAGGCCTGCGGATGGTCCCGCAGCACATCGCGGATGGCCTGTAGCGCGCCCAGGAACTTCATGGGATGCGCGGCCTTGGCGGCTTCGAGGCGTCCGGCCATCTTGGCGACGTTCCGCTCCGAGCGCTCCGCGAGCTCCTCGCGCCAGGGCGCCGGCACCGCGATCCGGCCTGGCTTGCTCCGCTCGACCAGCGCCTCCATCACCGAACCGATGTCGCCCACGAGCGGCGCTGCGATGGGCTGGTTGCTGTCCATTTCGGTGGCCGCGATGTCCACCTGGATGAAGGTGGCGTCCGGGGCCCACTGGGGTGCTTCGCCGTGGCCCAGCAGCCAGTTGAGGCGCGCGCCGACGAGCATCACGACGTCCGCCTTGCGCAGGGCCAGCGACCGGGCGGTGGCCGCTGACTGCGGGTGGTCGTCGGGCAGCAGGCCCTTCGCCATCGACATGGGCAGGTAGGGCACCCCTGTCGACTCGATGAATTCGCGAAGCACTTCGTCCGCCTGCGCGTAAGCGGCTCCCTTGCCGAGGACGACCAGCGGTCGTTCGGCACGCGAGAGGAGGTCGAGCGCGCGGTCCACGGCCTCGCGGTCGGGCAGTTGGCGCGGTGCGGGGTCGACGACCGGCCACAGCGACGCGGCGCCCTTCTCGGCGTCGATGACCTCGCCCAGCACGGCAGCCGGGATGTCGAGGTAGACCCCGCCGGGACGGCCGGAGACCGCGCTACGGATGGCGCGGGCCAGTCCGCGGCCGATGTCCTCGGCGCGGTGGACTCGGTAGGCCGCCTTGGCGAACGGTTTGGCCGCGGCGAGCTGGTCCATCTCCTCGTAGTCACCCCGCTGCAGATCGACGAGGTGGCGTTCGCTGGATCCGGAGATCTGGACCATGGGGAAGCAGTTCGTGGTGGCGTTGGCCAGTGCCACCAAGCCGTTGAGAAAACCCGGCGCGGACACGGTCAGACAGATGCCCGGCTTCTTCGTCAGGAATCCCGCCGCGGCCGCGGCATGCCCGGCGTCGCTCTCGTGACGGAACCCGATGTAGCGCATGCCCGCTCCTTGCGCGACGCGGGCGAGGTCGGTGATCGGGATGCCGACCACACCGTAGATGGTCTCCACGCCGTTGAGTTTGAGGGCGTCGACGACCAGATGAATCCCGTCAGTGGCGGTTGGGTGACCCGCCTTCCCTGCTCCAGTATCCGTAACGGAAACGGCGGTCATGGTCAGGATCCTCCCTGAGTGTCGTGGCCCTTGCCCTGCAGTCCTCGAGGAATACTGCATACAGTATTCGGAGGGTGAGGTGGGGGCAAGATCTGTGCGTGAAGGGTTCGGGGGAGTTTTCTCCGAACGGTCGTACAGGGCTCTGGGAAGCGCTGTAGCGGTCGCGACTGCCAGGGTCGTCGATCCGCCGGTGGTGGACCCGGCAGAGCAGGGCGAGATTTTTGCCGCCGGGGCAGGTGGCCTCCTCCAGCGTCGGACTGGTGGAAGCCACTTCTGCGCGCTGAACGGGTGAACTCGAGTGGCCCGTCATGTTGTCGGCCCTTGAGACGGTCACGGCGGCCCGGTGTCGGCCGACGCCCGGCGGGCGGCCGGCGCAGCAGACCGAAGCTCGGCGATTCGGGAGATTTGGGCGTCGAGGGTGGGGGTACTCGGCTGGCGCCCCTGGGGGGCGCCGGACAGGCCCCGGCCCCGTGGAACCGAAGCCATGAGGAGACGCTGTGAAAGCCGTCGTGTACAAGGAGCCGTTCAGCGTCGTGGTGGAGGACGTGCCGGACGCCCGACTGGAGGACCCCACCGACGTACTCGTCAAGATCACCACCTCGTGCATCTGCGGGTCGGACCTGCACATGTACGAAGGGCGCACCGGCGCTGAGGCGGGCATCGTCTTCGGTCACGAGAACATGGGCGTCGTCGAGGAGGTCGGCTCCGGCGTCGCCAGCATCCGCAAGGGCGACCGCGTGGTCATGCCGTTCAACGTGGCCTGCGGTTTCTGCAAGAACTGCCTGGCCGGCAGGACCGGCTTCTGTCTCACCGTGAACGAGGGCTTCGCCGGGGGCGCGTACGGCTACGTCTCCATGGGCCCCTACCGGGGCGGGCAGGCCGATTACCTGCGGGTGCCCTTCGCGGACTTCAACTGCCTGAAACTGCCCCCGGGCGAGGAGCACGAGGACGACTTCGCGCTGCTCGCCGACATCTTCCCCACCGGCTACCACGCCACCGAGCTCGCGCAGGTCTCACCCGGCGAGACCGTGTGCGTCTTCGGCGCCGGGCCGGTCGGCCTGATGGCGGTGTACTCCGCGATGCTGCGCGGCGCGTCCGAGGTGTTCGCCGTGGACCGGCAGCCGGACCGGCTACGCCTGGCGGAACAGGTCGGGGCGACGGCCATCGACTACAGCAAGGCCGACGCCGTCCAGCAGATCATGGACAAGACGGCGGGCGAGGGAACCGACAAGGGCATCGACGCGGTCGGCTACCAGGCCACCGTGCCCGGCGGCGAGGAACAGCCCGCGATCGTGCTCAACAGCCTCATCGACGCGGTACGCCCCACTGGGGCGCTCGGCGTCGTCGGCCTCTACGTGCCCTCCGATCCCGGCGGGCCGAGCGAGGCGGCGAAGAACGGCCAGCTGCTGTTCAACACCGGCCGGTTCTTCGAGAAGGGCCTGCGGATGGGCACCGGCCAGGCCAACGTCAAGGCGTACAACCGGCAGCTGCGCGACATGATCATCTCGGGGCGCGCCACGCCGAGCTTCGTGGTCTCCCACCGGGTGCCGCTCGCGGAGGCGCCGGACGCATACCGGCGCTTCGACAACCGCGAGGACGGCTGGATCAAGGTGCTGCTCGCACCCGGCCCGAACGGGTCCAAGGCCGCCTGACCCCGCCGGGTCCCCGCGTAGCCGCCCCGCGGAGGGGCGCCCCCGGCTTCGTCCGGGGCGCGCGCACGGTCGTGCGGTGGCCACGTACGCGGACAACATCGCCCTCCCCGGCGCTCGCGCTGCCCGCCTGGGAGCTGCTCTCAGGCGGTGATCTGCTGCTGCTGCCGCCGCAGCCACAGCCACAGCCCGATGTCCTGGCCGCCGACGGTGACGCCGGGCAAGGGTCTCGGCGAGGCCGGCGCCGCCTTCGATTCAGGCCCGCAGAGCGGTGTAGTGGCGTTGCCAGGCCAGTGGCCAGTCGGGGTCGATCGCGCCAGGTCGGCCGTCAGCCGCCGCCAAGCTTGGGGCGATGACACGGTCCGGGGCCTACTGCTTCGGCTCGCTGATCCTGGTGCTCTTCTCTTCTGGCGCATGCTTGGGGCAGCTCGGGTTGTGGCAGGGGCCCGGTTTCCAGATGGGTACGAAGATTCCCATCGTCCTGTGTCGCTTGAGCTCCGCGGTCACGGGGTGCTTGCAGGCTGGGCACACATGTCCGGCCTGCGATGCCGTCTCACGCTCATTACTGCGCATACACCCAAGAATAAGATGGTTTTTCATAAAATGGGGCGAATTTCACGAGTGCCTGGGATGCGGCGAAGTCTCGGCCCGGAGCCTTGGCCGGCCCGGTGGCGGAGAGGGGAGGACGACGCCCCGCCAGCTGAGCCAGGGGCCGCGCGGGGAGGTGTGGGGGTCAGCTGTCCTGCGGCGGGTCGCCCGGCCGCCGAGTCTCGTCCGCCGAGGGTGGATCGTCAGCGGAGCGGGAGGGCACTCCGTTCTGGTCGGGTGAGGCCGGGGCGGGGTTGATCGGGCGCCGAATGCTCAGTGCGACGGACACACCCAGGACCGTGACGATGACTGCCAGGCTCACCGGTGACGGGATCTCCGGAATGCTGGGGGTGAACAGCTTGTGGGATGCCTGGAGGGCCAGCTTCACGCCGATGAAGGAGAGAATCAGCGCGAGGCCCTTGCTCAGGTAGTGGAACCGGTCCAGCATGCCCGCGAGCAGGAAGTACAGCGCCCGCAGGCCGAGGATGGCGAACGCGTTGCTGGTGTAGACGATGAAGGCGTCGTCGCTGACCGCCAGCACGGCCGGCACGCTGTCCACGGCGAAGATCAGGTCGGCCGCCTCGATCGCGGCGACAACGGCGAGCAGCGGGGTGGCAACGCGTTTGCCAGCCTCCTTGACGAAGAACTTCATCCCGGCGTACTCGTCCCGAACCGGCATGACCTTGCGCAGCAGACGAACAGCGATACTTTTACCCGGATCGAAACTGTCCTCCTCCTCTTCAAGGATCTTGTAGGTGCTATAGAAGAGGACCGCTGCGAAGGCGAACAGCACCGCGGTGAAGCGGCTGACCACCGCCACACCGGCCGTGAGGAAGATGCCGCGGAACACCAGCGCGCCCATCACACCGAAGAACAGCACGCGGTGCTGATAGGCGCGCGGCACCCTGAAGTAGGCGAAGATCAGCGCGAAGACGAACAGGTTGTCGACCGACAGGCTCTTCTCCAGAAGCCACGCGGTCGTGTACTCCACCCCCGGCGTCACGCCCAGAACCAGGAAGACGACCGCACCGAAGACGAGGGCAAGCCCGACCCACACCCCGCTCCAGGCGGCGGCCTCCTTGAACCCGATGACATGCGCCTCCCGGTGCGCCAGCAGGTCCACGGCCAGCGACACGACCACAGTGACGGCGAACGCTACCCACAGCCACAAGGGAACATCCAGCATGAAGGACCCCCTCACGGCCGGTGCGCACCGACGATG
>DOWQ01000320.1 GCA_003519485.1 Streptomyces sp.
GCCTTCGACATCGCGGGGCGCGGTGTCGCCGACCCGGCGGCTGTGATCCGGGCCGTACGCCTGATCGGCTCGGCGACCGGCCGCACCGCCCCCGTGCCCGGCCCCTCCCACGCCCCCGCCCCGCTCCTTGCTTCGGAGGCATCCTCATGACGCACCACGTCGATGTCGCGGACACCGGCATCAGCTTTCCCTGCGAGCCGGGCGAGACGGTGCTCGACGCCGCCGAACGCGCCGGCTACGCGATTCCGTACTCCTGCCGCAAGGGCGTCTGCTCGACCTGCGAGGGCGGACTCACCTCGGGCCGGGCGCAGGTGCGCGGCCGGGGAACGGCCGAGGGGCCGGCGACCGGTGTGCTGCTGTGCCAGGCACGCCCGTGTTCGGACCTCCGCATCGCGCCCCGGCGCATCACCGAGCGCGGGCAGCCGGACCGGAGGACCGTGACGGCCAAGGTGCATCACGTGAGCCGGCCGGCCACCGATGTGGTGGCGCTCCGACTGCGGCTGCCCACGGGGCAGCGCGTCAAGTTCACGGCGGGCCAGTACCTGAAAGTCTTCCTGCCGGACGGCGACAGCCGCAACTACTCCCTGGCCGATCCGCCGCACCGGAACGACAGCGTTCTCCTGCACATCCGCGTCGTCCCGGGAGGGCGGTTCTCCGAAGGCGTGCTGGCCGATCTGGCGAAGGGGGACCGGCTGGTGGTGGAGCTGCCCTACGGGGAGTTCTCGGTCGACGCCGAGTCCGACCGGCCCGCGCTGCTGGTGGCCACCGGCACCGGATTCGCACCGGTCAAGTCGATCGTGGAGGACCGGATCAAGCGGGGCACCGAGCGGGCCGTGCAGCTCTACTGGGGCGGTCGCCGCGAGGGCGACCTCTACGCGCGCGACCTCGCGGCCGACTGGGCGGCACGCGCACCCTGGTTCACCTTTACGCCCGTCCTGTCGCAGCCGGACAGCGGTTGGACGGGCCGCACGGGGCGGGTGCACCGCGCCGTACTGGAGGACCATCCCGATCTCAGCAGTCATGAGGTCTACGTCTGCGGCAGCCCCGCGATGACGGCGGCGGCGCGGGAGGACTTCGTCGGCCTGGGCCGGCTGCCCCCGGACCGCTTCCACTGCGACGCCTTTGTACCGTCCGGCGAGCCTGTATCCGCGGCCGTCTAGAGAGAGCCGCCGACCGGAACGACACCGCGAGCCGCGCACTCAACAGCATGGCGGACGGCACCGTTCACCTCCTGCATCCACTCTCCGCCCGACAGACGGCCACGGCCGCGAAACGAGGCGCCCATGTCTCAGCAACCCTTGCGACTGCATCTACCGGAATTCGTCGACCGGCGACGCGTGACCCCCTAGCAGTACGGGGTTGTCGCGCTCTGCGGTCTGGTCATGTTCATCGACGGCTTCGACACCCAGGCCATCAGCTACATGGCCCCGCACATCGCGGACGAGTGGGGCCTGTCCCAGCAGCTGCTCGGCCCGATCTTCTCAGCGGCACTGGTCGGCCTCATGGTCGGATATCTCGCCCTCTCACCGCTGTCGGAACGGATCGGGCACAAGCGCGTCATCATCGCCGCCACCTTCGTCTTCGGCCTGACGACGCTGGCGGCGGTGTGGGCGGGAAACGTCACCGAACTCGTCGTCTTGCGCTTCGTCACCGGTATGGGGCTCGGGGCAGCGGCACCCAGCGCCATCGCGCTGACCGGTGAGTTCAGCCCCAAGCGGCTGCGCGCCACATTCGTGCTGGTGATCTACTGCGGCTTCTCCGTCGGCTTCGTGGCCGCCGGCCTGGTCGCGGGTTGGCTGATCCCCGAGCACGGCTGGCGTTCGATGCTCTGGGTGGGCGCCGCAGCCCCCGTACTGCTGATCCCCTTCCTGGTCCGCGGCCTGCCGGAGTCCCCGGTCTTCATGATCCAGCGGAAGCGGGACCCGCACCGGATCTACGCGACCTTCCGCCGGATCGACCGCGAACTGCCCGCGGCGATGCCCGAACAGCCCGCACCGGCCTTCAGCGTCGAGGAGAACGACAGCGGGCGGCGTACCGTTCTCAGCAGCCTGTTCACCCGGAAGTGGCTGCTGGGCACCGTCCTCCTGTGGCTCGTCTTCGTGATCAACCTGGCGGAGTTCTACGCCCTGCAGAGCTGGCTTCCCTCGATCATGACCGACCTCGGATACTCGATGAACGTGGTCGTCACCGCCACCACCCTGACCACGGTGGGCGGCATCGCCGCCGCCTTCGTCACCGGCCCCTCGATGGACCGGCTGGGCGCCTACGGGACGCTGGGCGTGCTGTATCTGGTCGGCTTCGTCTGCGTGGCGCTGACCGGCGCGGCCTTCCACGCCCCGCTGTGGGCGCTGCTGACGGCGAACTTCCTGTCCGGCTGCTGTATCAGCGGCGGCCAGAAGAGCCTCATCGCCCTCGCCGCGGTCTTCTATCCGGCGCCGCTGCGGTCCACGGGCGTCGGCTGGGCCCTGGGCGTCGGGCGGGTGGGTGGAATCCTCGGCCCGCTCGTGGTCGGCGCGGCGCTCGCCGCGAATTGGAAGCCGGACGCCGTCTTCTACGCGATGTCCGTGCCGATGATGGTGGCCGGCCTCACGGTGCTGCTGATGGGACTGCGTTACGGCAGGCGGGCCGACCGGTCCGCCGGGCAGGACGGCGAACCGGACAGCGGACCGGACGCCGGACCGGACGCCGGACCGGAGCCGGTCCCCCTCGCCGGCGGAACGGCCGCCGGGCGCCGGCTCACCGTCTGATGCCCGGCCCGTGCCGTCGCGGGGACGCCGCCCGCAGCTGGCTACGGGCCGCGGTGTGCGGCGTATTCCGTGCCGATGTGCAGTGCTGTGGCCCGCAGGCGGGGCAGCCAGGAGTCGCGCATGGTCTCGAGCGACGTGCGGGTGGTGGTGGAGATGTTGACGGCGGCGACGACACGGCCTTCCGGGTCGTGGACCGGCGCCGCGATGGAGCGCAGGCCCTGTTCGAGCTCCTGGTCGACGATGGTCCAGCCCTGCCGCCGTGCCCGGCGGATCTCCTGGACGAGCCGTTCCGGGCTGGTGGTCGTGTCTGCGGTGTACTGGCGCAGGTCGGCCCGGGCCAGATACGGCTCCAGTTCGCCGTCGTCCAGGCCGCCCAGCAGAATCCGGCCGGTGGAGGTGGCGTACGCCGGAACGCGGGTGCCGACGGTGATGGTGACCGTCAGAATGCGGACGCCGGATACCCGGGCGACGTAAACGATCTCGTCGTCGTCGAGCACCGTCAGGGAAGTGGTCTCCCTGACCTCGGACGCGAGTTGTTCGAGCGCAGGGAGAGCCAGGTCGGGCAGGTGCAGGCTCGACAGGTAGGCGCGGCCCAGCTCCAGCACCCGGGGGCGCAGCGAGAACTGCCGGCCGTCGAAGCCCGCGTAGCCCAGCTCGACGAGGGTGAGCAGGAAGCGCCGGGCGGCGGCGCGGGTCATGCCGGTCCGCTGCGCCGTCTCGGCCAAAGTCAGGCCGGACGGCTCGTCGCTGAGGGTGTGCAGCACCTCGAGACCGCGCTCCAGGGACTGGACGAAGGGCAGGTCGGCCGCGGGTCTGTCAGCCATGGAAGCCGCCTCTGCCGAGGGTGGAGGGAGGGCCCACCGGGAAGCTGTGCAGGTCGGCCTCGATGCGGGCGGCGGTGGACAGCAGCTGTGGGAGCAGTCGGCGACGGATGTCGTCGTGGGACGTACGGCCGATGTGGGTCGCGATGTTGACGGCGGCGAAGGTCGTGCCGAGCCGGGAGCGCACCGGGACGGCGACGGCCCGCAGCCCCTCGTCGAGCTCCTGATCGACCACCGCCCAGCCTTGCATGCGCACCCGTTCGATCTCCGTGCGCAACGCTTCCGGGTCGGTGATGCTGTGACCGGTCCGCGCGGTGAGCGTCACCCGGTCGAGGTGCTCCCGGAACTCGGGTTCGGGCAGCCCGGCGAGCAGGACGCGTCCCATGGACGTCAGGTGGGCGGGCAGGCGCGTGCCCAGGCCGATGCTGATGGCGATGATCCGCGAGACGGGCACGCGCGATACGTAGACGACGTCGTCGCCGTCGAGGACCGAGAGCGACGACGATTCGTGCACCTCGGCCGCGAGCTGCTCCAAGTGGGGTTCGGCGACATCGCGCACGGACAGCCGCGACAAGTAGCGGTAGCCGAGATCGAGGGTCCGCGCCCGCAGCCAGTACTGGCCGTCCTCGTGCGCCACGTAGCCCAGCCGGCTCAGTGTCAGCAGGAAGCGCCGCGCGGTCGCGGGGGCCATCCCCGCGGCGCGGGCGACCTGGCTCAGCGACATTCGGGGGTGTTTCGCGTCGAAAGCGTTGATGACGGCGAGGCCTCGTGCCAGCGACTGGACGAAGTCGGTGTCACGAGGCGAACGCTGGGCCTCGTCGGTCATCGGGCTCGCTCTCTGCGGGACAGCCGGGCAGCTTCGGTTTACGCATGTCGAACATTAGTCGCCGCGGCGCGGGTGAAGCAATGCGGCTCCTTCTCCGGCCGTGCGCCGCAGCGGTGTTGAGAGCAGGCCTGCACGCCTCTTGACGGCGTCGGAGGACTCTCCCTACGGTGCAACCACATACCGCACCAGTGTTCGCCATGCGAAAGGAGTGCTTCAGATGTGCACTCCCGGCCTCCGCCGGTCCCGCCCTTCGGTGCCCCGGGGATTCCCCGTGACGCTCGCCCTCGCCATGGGCGCTGGGCCGCTCGCCCTGTATGCACTGACGGCCACCGCGCCCCTGATGACTGCGGATCTCGGCATCACCAGGGCACAGCTCGGCGCGCTGCCGGCTGCGACGTTCCTGACGGCGGCCCTGGTGTCGCCGCTGGTGGGCCGCTGCGCGGACCTGTTCAGCGGCCGGATGGTGCTGGTCGCCCTGTTCACCGGCGCCGGCCTGTCCCTGGCCGGGGTCGCGGCGGCGCCCTCGTACGGTTGGCTGTTGGCGGCAGTGGCCCTCTGCGGCGCGGCGCAGGCGCTGTCCAACCCCGTGACGAACCAGCTCATCGCGGCGAACGTCCCGCAGGGGCGGCGCGGGCAGCTGATGGGCGTCAAGCAGTCCGGCGTGCAGATGAGCCAGTTCGCGGCAGGACTGGCGCTCCCCAGCCTCGCCCTCCTGTGGGGCTGGCGTGGTGCGGCACTGGTGGCCGCGGCCGTCGCGGTGGCGGGGCTGCTCCTCGTGCGGAGCTCCGTACCGATGGGCCGTCCGGCATCGGCCACCGCGCCGGGACGGCGGCTCGCGGATCTCCCGGTCGCGGTGTGGTGGCTCACCGGCTACGCCCTCGCCACCGGCGCCGCGCTCCAGGCCACCAACGTCTATCTGCCGCTCTACAGCTTCGAGCGGCTGGATCTGTCGGTACGCGCCGCCGGGCTCACGGCCGCGGTCGCGGGCGGGGTGGGGCTGGCCGCCCGTATCGCCTGGGGCCGTTCCGCGGACCGGGTGCGTCGGCCGGACAACCCGCTGATCGTGCTGGCCGTCGCCTCCGCGTGCGCCGTGTGCTGCCTGCTCGCGGCCGAACCCTTGCGGGCGTCCGGGCTGGTGTGGGCCGGTGCCGCGCTGTTCGGGGCCAGCGGAATCGCCGCGAACGTCGTGATCATGCTGGCGCTCATGCGGGTGACGCCCCTGCACGTCGTCGGCACAGCCTCCGGCATTCTCGCCGTCGGCCTCTATCTCGGTTTCGCGGCGGGTCCGTTGTGCTTCGGATTGATCGTGGACCTGACCGGCTCCTACCGGACCGCCTGGCTCGCCGTGATCTGCGCCAACGTCCTCGCCGCTGTCCTGATCGCCGCCCGGCGGCCGGGGCTCCGGGGGCAGGAGATCCGCCGCGATACCGCTCCCGACGCCGCTCCCGGAGCTGCCCTCGAAGCCTGACGGCCGGCTCACCGGCCGGCACCCGTCACTCACCGCCCGAAAGGACAGGAATGCTCACCCGAGAACACAACGAACTCCTCACCAGAACGGGCCCCGGCACCCCCATGGGCTCGCTGTTCCGCCGCTACTGGATCCCGGCGCTGCTCGCCGATGAGGTCGCGGAGCCGGACTGCCCCCCGGTACGGGTGAAACTGCTGGGGGAACAGCTCATCGCCTTCCGCGATTCGGAGGGCCGGCTGGGGCTGCTAGACGAATTCTGCAGTCACCGCACCGCGTCACTGTTCTTCGGCCGTAACGAGGAGTGCGGACTGCGCTGTTCGTACCACGGCTGGAAGTACGACGTGGAGGGCAACTGTGTCGACATGCCCTCGGAGCCGGAGAGCTCGGGGTTCAAAGAGCGGATCAAGCAGCGGTCGTACCCCTGCGTGGAACGCGGCGGCGTCATCTGGACGTACATGGGACCGGCCGACAAGCAGCCCGAGCCGCCGGAGCTGGAGTGGGCGATGCTCGAGGACGACCAGAGGTTTGTCTCCAAGCGCCTGCAGGAGTCCAACTATCTCCAGGCGATGGAGGGCGGCATCGACTCCAGCCATGTCTCCTTCGCGCACCGCTTCAACATCGATGACGACCCGATGCACGCGGGAACCGAGGGGCTGAAGTATCTCAAGTCCGACACCCGGCCGAAGTTCGAGGTTGCGGAGTCCGACGGCGGGCTGGTCATCGGCGCCCGCAGAGTCGTCGATGAGGAGAACTACTACTGGCGCATCACCCAGTGGATCATGCCCTGGTACACGATCATCCCGCCGTTCGGCACCCACAACCCGCTCGGCGGCCACGCCTGGGTGCCCATCGATGACGAGAACTGCTGGGCGTGGAGCATCAACTACCACCCCAGCCGCCCGCTCCGGGAGGACGAACTCGCGGCCATGCGCGCCGGTGACGGAATCCACGTGAAGTACGTGCCCGGCACCTACCGCCCGGTGGCCAACCGGAACAACGACTTCCTGATCGACCGCCGGGCGCAGCGCGAGCAGCGGAGCTTCAGCGGCGTCGAGGGCATCTCCATGCAGGACGCGTCCCTCCAGGAAAGCATGGGCGTCATCTGCGACCGCACCAAGGAGCGCCTCGGCACCAGCGACGCCGGCATCATCCTGGCCCGCCGCCGGCTGCTCGCCGCGCTGGAGGATCTCCGGGAGAACGGCGACGGCGCGGTCCTGCCGGGGGCGGACCCCGAGCACCAGCGGGTCCGCTCGACCTCCATGGTGCTGCCCGCGTCGGTGCCGTTCCAGGAGGGCGCCGGAAATGCGCTGGTCGCCGCCCCCGGAGAGGACTTCGTCTCCATCTGACGGACCGCGGGACCCCCAGCACACAAGAACGCCCAGAACATAGGAACACCGGGACAAGGGACACATGACGTGAGCGCATTGAGATGGGCCGAGGGACGCAGCAAGGCCGCCGTGGTCACCGCTTCGCTGGCACTGCTCGCCACCGGGTGTGCGCAGGACGCACAGCAGAGCGCCGCCGGCGGTGAGTCGTGCCAGGGGAGGACGGTGACGGTCGGCGTCACCAAGAGCGCCAGCGACGCGCCATTCTATGTGGCCGAGGACAAGGGGTACTTCGCCGACGAGGGGTTGAAGGTGCGCTTCCTGCCGTTCGACTCGGCCGCGAAGATGATCGCACCGCTGGGCGCCGGCCAACTGGACGTCGGCGCCGGAGCTCCCTCGGCCGGCTTCTACAACGCTGCTGCGCGCGAGGTGGGGCTGCGCATCGTGGCCGACAAGGGATCGATGCCCGCGGACCACGGCTACATGCCGCTGATGGTCCGCAAGGACCTCTACGACAGCGGCAAGGTCAAGAAGATCGGCGACCTCAAGGGCCTGAAGGTCGCCGAGCCGGCCCAGGCCACCGCCACCTCCAGCACCGCCGCCGTGATGCTGAAGAGCGGAGGGCTCGGCTACGACGACGTCAAGCACGAATATCTCGGGTTCACCGAGCATGTGACGGCGTTCGGTAACAAGGCCGTCGACGCCGGACTCACCACCGAACCGTCCGCGAGCATCGCCGAGAAGCGCGGTGTCGCGGTCCGGCTGGCGACACCGCCGGACTTCTACCGGAACCAGCAGCTCGCTGTCGTGCTGTACGGCGGCGCGTTCGCGGCCAAGGACAGCAAGGCGGGCGCCTGCTTCATGACCGCCTACCTCAAGGGCGCGCGGGACTACGTATCGTCGATGTCCGGCGGAAAGGTGACGGGCAAGGGCTCGGACGAGATCGTCCGCATCGTCAGCGAGGCCACCGGGCTCGACCCGAAGCTTTACCGGTCCCTGGTGGCCAACTACGTTCACCCTGACGGCGAGGTCAACCTCGACAGCCTCCGTCAGGACCACGCGTTCTTCGAGCAGCAGGGCTGGATGGAGGGCGAGGTCTCCGTCCGCGACCTTGTCGACCCGTCCTTCGCCGAGGCCGCGGTGAAGAAGCTCGGTCTCTACGACAAGCCCGCGTCCTAGTCCGCCGACGTGCCCGGAAGGAGACCCATGCCCCCTGTATCCACCTCGGCCGAGGACGGGAACGCGGTCGCGGAACCCACGCCGGCCCCGCCCGCGCGGCGCGTCCGCCGGTCCGGCTCCCGCCGGCGCGACCGGCTGCTCGCGGTCGCCACCCCATTGGTCCTGCTGCTGATCTGGGAGGTCCTGGTCCGGGTCGGCGCCGTCGACGCCCGCTTCTTCCCCGCCCCCTCCAGCATCTTCCAGCGGATGATCGAGTCCATCTCCACCGGTGAGCTCTGGTCCCACACCTGGGCCAGCCTGCGACGGCTGTTCTTCGGCTTCTGGCTCGGCCTGGTGCCCGGGCTGCTGCTGGGCGTCGTCATGGGACTCAGTCGGGGCGTGCGGGCGGCCCTGTCACCTCTGGTCTCGGGTACCTACCCGATCCCCAAGAGCGCGCTGCTGCCGCTCATCCTGTTGGTTTTCGGACTCGGTGAGACGTCCAAGATCGTCATGGTGGCGATCGGGGTGTTCTACCCGGTCGTACTCAACACCACCGCGGGCGTCCTGCAGATCCAGCCCATCTACTACGACGTCGCCAAGAACTTCGGCGCGGGGCGTCTCCAGGTCTTCCGCAGCGTGGCCGTCCCCGGCGCCATGCCGAACATTATGACCGGCATCGAGCTCGGCGCCGGCCTCGGACTGATCCTGATCGCCATAGCCGAGATGGTCGGTGCCCAGTCCGGCCTCGGTTTCATGATTTGGAACGCCTGGCAGCTGTACTCCGTCGAGACCATGTACGTCGGACTGCTGGTCATCGCCCTCATCGGATACGCCATGTCGCT
>DOWQ01000758.1 GCA_003519485.1 Streptomyces sp.
CGCGAGCTGCGCGTGGTCTGGCCGGCCGGCCACCGCCCCTCGGGCCCGGCCCGTGACCTGCTGTCACTCACCCGGCGCGGCTGACGGCGGCCGCGCGCCGGGAAAACCGGTTGGGGCGCGGCCCCTCGCACGTCAGGATGTGTCTGCACGGAGGCCCGCGCACGGCTTCCGCCGGGCCGGCCGCGACGGGGGTGCGACCGGTCCGGCGGAAGCGGTCCGTCATCCGGGCAAGGTGCCGTGCTTCCGTACGGGCCTGGTAACCGGTGCGCTCAGCGACTTCGGCGAGGCTGAGCGGACGATGTGCCTGCTCAGCCGGCTGCCGGTGGATCCGTCCCGCGTGGTGGCCGAGTCCTGCGGAGAAGCCCAGGTGCGCCATGAGTGCCTGTATCCGAGCCTGCCATGTCATTGAATGGTGGCTCCGTTAAGGTCATGGCGGCCGTTGCGTTGATCTCGGTGGAGGTTCAAGGGGGTGCTGGTGGCGGTGACGGCAAGGGAGTTCGCCGATGCGGACGGCATTCTGACGCTGCCGCACGCAGCCTTGCTGGCCCGCGCTCGTCGCTGACCGCGGGCAAGTGTCAGTGGTGGCAGAACCACCACGTCCGAACACTCGCCCGGACCATACGGCTGAGTGCATTTGCCCACGTAGCCGACGGGTCGCTCGCCCGCTGGGCGCGTCCCGGAGGGCCTCAGCCACGAGGTGATACGGACAGTCCCACTCAGCGGGTCAGTTCACTGATACAGATGCGCAAGCAGGTGGTCCAGCGGCCGTGGCACTTGCGTGAGGTCCAGGTCATTGATGAGCGATCGTGCGTACTGGCTCTTCCGGCCGCTGATGGTGCCCATGAAGCGCCGCAGCTGCTGCTCGACGTTCCGCTCCCGCTGGGCGGGCTGTTTCTGGAAGATACGGAATGCCCGCAGGTCGCCTTGAGCGTCGATGACCTGTTGCACGGAGGCGGCACCGAGAGAGCGGATCAGTTCCTCCTCCAGGTCGGCGACGCACACATGGAAACCGATCGGCTCCATATCGGCGCGAGCGAGGTCGCAGCCGAGACCTGCTCGCTCCAGGGCGCGCGAAAAGTGGCCTTCCTCTCCCGCGTCGCACAGGCCTGCCAACCCGACGTCGAGCCCCTGTGGACCCAGCAGATTCAGGAATCTGCCGATGCTGGTCGCACCTCCGAGCGGGATGACTGCGATGCCGTCCGCACCGAGGGCGCGGCCGTGACGCGCAGCCAGCGTTTCGAGCGCCACCTGGTCGCTGACGCCTTCCACGAGTACGACCGTGCGCAATGCGGTGCCGGCAGCCAGTTCGTGTGCGGCCGCGGCGGCGGCGGGAGCCCCCGCACCGCCGGCCGCCCACTCCATGACCGCCGGACGGAACCGCCTTATCGCATCCATAGGCCCCAGTCTGTCAGCCGTCGGCCGGGCAGGCCGCAACGAACGCCTCGCGCGCGGTACCTCGCCGGGCGCGCTGCCGTTGCCGGGCAGCGGCCGGTGGCCGGGGCGTCGGTCGGCCGGCGACTTCAATGGCTCAGCAGCTCTACGACGTCAGTGAGGAAACCGGCCGACAGCTCGCCGCCGCCTCGACGGCGTACCAGGGGAATCCAGGATGCTTCACAGTGTCGGGGAGCGGTTCGTGAGCGCTCCGGAACCCGGCCGCGTGATTCTGCGGGCCGCCGCCCGGTCAGGAGGCGGCCCTCACCAGCGCCGCCATGACCCGGGTGTCGTCCCCCGCCTCCGGGTGCCACTGCACGGCGAGCACCAGGCCTGCCGCGCCGGGCAGTTCGAGCGCTTCGACCGTGCCGTCCTCGGCGTACGCGCCGGCCACCAGTCCGCGCCCGAGCCGGTCCACCGACTGGTGGTGGTGGGTGGGCACGGTGACCGTCTCCGGCAGGGCGTCGGCCAGCAGGGTGCCCGGGACCGGCTTCACCTCGTGCGCCGCGAAGACTCCGGTGCCCCCGCCGTGCCCGCCGTGCCCGTCGTGCCCCACCGACTCCGGCAGATGCTGCACCAGGGTGCCGCCCAGCGCGACGTTGAGCAGCTGCATGCCCCGGCAGATGCCGAGCAACGGCTTGCCCGCCGTCATGGCCGCCTCCAGCAGGGCGGTCTCCCAGGCGTCCCGATCCCGGGCGGGCGGCCCGGTCAGCGGGTGCGGCTCGGCGCCGTACCGGGCGGGCTCCACGTCCGGGCCGCCCGAGACGACGATCCCGTCGAGCCGGGCGACCGTCGGGGCGGCCTCCGCCGGGTCGTCCGGCGGGAGCATCACGGCCAGGCCGCCCGCGCGCTGCACGAGCCGGTGGTAGCCGGTGGGGAGCAGGGCCGCGCTCTGCTCCCAGACGCCCCAGCGCACGGCGGGTTCGAGATAGGTGCTGACGCCGATCAGCGGCTTGGACACGGGCACGGTGCGGTTCCTCCGGTCGGTCGCGGGTGGGGCGGTGGGCAGGTGGGGCGGTGGGTACTGGCGGGCCGGCGGTGGCCGGGGCCGTCGGTGACAGCAGTCGGTGGCGGTCCGCGGCGGTCGGCGGCGGTCAGGAGCAGCCGTCGGCGGTTCAGTCGCGGCGCAGTTCGGCCTCCGCGGCCGCCAGCGCAGCGAACTCCTCTTCGGGCGCGGCGGCGACGAGCCGGTGCCGACTGTAGAAGGCGAAGTAGGCGAGCGCGACGCCGTACACGCCGAGCGCGATGAAGGCGGCGTCCCGGTCCACCAGGAAGGTCGCCACCAGCGCGGAGCAGGCGAGCACAAAGGCCACCGAGGAAGTGAGAACGCCCCCGGGTGTCCGGTACGGGCGCGGCAGGCCCGGCTCGCGGCGCCGCAGCACGATGTGCGACAGGGACATCAGCGCGTACGAGATCGTGGCGCCGAAGACGGCGACGTTGAGCATCCGGGCGCCGTCGCCGGTCGCCGCCGCCAGGGCGAAGCCGATCGCGCCCGGCACCAGCAGCCCGAGGTACGGGGCCTTGCGGCGGCTGGTGAGGGACAGGAAGCGGGGCAGATAGCCGGCCCGGGAGAGTGCGAACAGCTGCCGCGAACCGGCGTAGATGAGTGAGAAGAAGGACGCCACCAGCCCGGCGAGGCCCGCGTAGTTGACGAACCGGCTGAGCGCGGTCGGTTCGCCGCCGCCCTGGAGCGCGGCGACCAGCGGATTGCCGGCGTCCTGTACGGCGGCCGAGCCGCGTGCGCCGGTGGCGGCGAGGAAGGTGATCAGTGCCAGCAGCAGCAGGATGCCCATGGACAGGGCCATGGCGCGCGGCAGCGTGCGGGCGGGGTCCCGGGTCTCCTCGGCGGCGAGCGGCACGCCCTCCACGCCCAGGAAGAACCACATGCCGAAGGGGAAGGCGGCCCAGATGCCGAGCAGTCCGTACGGCAGCCAGGAGTTGGAGCCGAAGGCCGACGGGTCGGCCGGGATGTCGTTGAGCCCGCTCGCGTCGAACTCGGTGAACGCGCCCACGGCGAAGATCAGCAGGGCGGCGACGGCGATGCCGGTGACGACGAAGCTGAACCGCAGCGCCTCGCCGACCCCCCACAGGTGGATGCCGATGAAGACGGCGAAGCAGGCGAGTTGGAGCGGCCAGCCGGATTCGAGTCCGAACAAGCCGAGCGACTCGACGTAGTCGCCGATGAAGATGGAGATGGCGGCCGGCGCGAGGACGTACTCGATGAGGATCGCGGTGCCGGTCAGGAAGCCGCCCCAGGTGCCGAGCGCGCGCCGGGCGAAGCCGTAGCCACCGCCGGCGGTCGGCAGGATCGCGGCCAGCTCCGCCAGGGCGAACACCATGCAGGTGTACATCAGGCCCATCAGCACGGCGGCGATGGCGAGCCCGCCGAAGCCGCCCTCGGCGAGCCCGAAGTTCCAGCCGGAGAAGTCGCCGGAGACGACGTACGCGACGCCGAGCCCGGTGAGAAGCAGCCATCCGGCGCTGCCTTCGCGCAGTGCGCGCCGCTCCAGGTACGAGCCGCCGGGCGTGCCGGAAGGAGGGGCGCCGGAGGGAGCGGCGCCGGACGCGGGCGCGTCGGAGGGTGGTGCGGTGCGCGGGTCGGTGCCGTCGGACATGAGCCGCTCCTGCCTCGGGGCAATGGTGTAGCGCCATACCTTTGTCCTGTTGGGTGGTACGGCGCAAGAGGGCGGGCGCGGAAGCGCCGGTTCCGGTTCGCCGGCGGCGCCGTCCGGATCGCTGGGGGCCGGACTTCGCCGACCGGATCGGGCCTGGTCCGCCGGGCGGGACGCCGTCGGGCCGGGCTGGCGCCGCCCGGCGCCGGCAGTCGAGAAATCATGCGAGAAGTCAGGCGAGAAATCCGCGCAGCAGCGAGGCCGTGCCCGCGCAGTGCTCGCGCATCACCTCGCGGGCGCCGTCCGCGTCCCCGTCCAGGACGGCTTCGACGAGCGAGGCGTGCTGCCGCTGCGAGTGCTCGAGGTTGCGCACCAGCAGGGGCATGCAGTCGAGCAGCTCGTTCACCCCGGCCCGGACGGCCGCGTACTGGGCGGCGAGGGACGGCGANNGGGGGGGGGGGGGGGGAGCCGCTCAGCTCGGCCAGAGTCAGATGCAGCAGGGTGTCCGAGCGCCGGTAGTCGGCCAGCGGCGCGTCCTGCGTCGCGGCCAGCGCGGACCGCAGCCGCTGCGCGCGCCCGCCGGAGAGGCCGTCCGCCGTGCACAGCCCGGCCGCTCCCACCTCCAGGACCTCCCGGAACCGCAGCGCGTCCTCCAGGTCCACCGCCGCGATCCGCCGCCGCAGTTCGTCCGGGGCGTCGCCGGGGAGTCCGGCGCGCGGCCGGACGAAGGTCCCGCCGTACCGGCCGCGCCGGCTCTCCACCAGGCCCTGGTCGGTGAGCACCTTGAGCACCTCGCGCAGCGTCACCCGGCTGACCCCGAGCCGCTCCGCCAGCTCGCGCTCGGCCGGCAGTCGCTCGCCGGGCGGCACCAGGCCGAGCCGCAGGACCTGCAGTATCTGCTCCAGCGCCTCCTCGAAGCCGTTGCCCGCCCGCACCGGCCGCAGCACCGGCGACAGCCGGTCCGCGGCGGCTCCGGCCCCCGACTCGTGGCCGCCGTTCATCGGGCACCTCTTCCCACTCAAAGGTCTGAGGCACTACCTTATGGCCTCCGGTGCTGCACCGGCCCGGCGGGAGTCCCGTGACCGGGCGCCCGTATGCCCGCCCGACGCCAGGAGGCCCTCCGTGGCAGACCGCACCCCAGCGCTATCCGTCGGTGAACTGCGACGACTCGTCGACACCGGCGAGATCGACACCGTCGTCCTCGCCTTCACCGACATGCAGGGGAGGCTCCAGGGCAAACGCTTCGCGGCCCGGTTCTTCCTCGACGAGGCACTGGAGCACGGCACCGAGGGCTGCAACTACCTCCTCGCCGTGGACATCGACCTCAACACCGTCGAGGGCTATGCGATGTCCTCCTGGGAGCGCGGCTACGGGGACTTCTGCCTGCACGGCGACCCCGGCACCCTGCGCCGCACCCCCTGGAACCCCGGCACCGCCCTGATGACCGCCGACCTCGCCTGGCACGACGGCTCACCCGTCGCCGCCTCGCCCCGCCAGGTGCTGCGCCGCCAGCTGGAGCGGCTCGAGGAGTACGGCTGGACCGCGCACGCCGGCACCGAGCTGGAATTCCTGGTCTTCAAGGACCGCTACGAGGACGCCTGGTCGCGCGGCTACCGCGACATGAACCCGGCGAACCAGTACAACGTCGACTACTCCGTCCTCGGTACCAGCCGCGTCGAACCCCTGCTGCGCCGCATCCGCAACGAGATGGGCGCCGCCGGCATGACCGTCGAGTCCGCGAAGGGCGAGTGCAACCTCGGGCAGCACGAGATCACCTTCCGCTACGACGAGGCGCTCGCCACCTGCGACCAGCACTCCGTCTACAAGACCGGCGCCAAGGAGATCGCCGCCCAGGAGGGCATGTCGGTCACCTTCATGGCGAAGTACAACGAGCGCGAGGGGAACTCCTGCCACATCCACCTCTCGCTGACCGACGAGGAGGGCCGGCCGGTGCTCGCCGACGACTCCGGGGCGTACGGCATGTCCGCCACGATGCGGCACTTCCTGGCCGGACAGCTCGCCGCGCTGCGCGAGTGCACCCTGCTGCACGCCCCCAACATCAACTCCTACAAGCGCTTCCGCCCGGGCTCCTTCGCGCCCACCGCCGTCGCCTGGGGCCCCGACAACCGCACCTGCGCCTTCCGGGTCATCGGCCACGGCCGCTCGCACCGGCTGGAGAACCGGCTGCCCGGCGGGGACGTCAATCCGTACCTCGCCGTCGCGGGCATGATCGCGGCCGGGCTGTACGGCATCGAACAGAAGCTCGAGCTGGAGGAGCCCTGCACCGGCAACGCCTACGCCGGGGACGCCCCGCACGTCCCCACCACGCTCCGCGAGGCAGCCGACCTGTGGGAGACCAGCTCGCTGGCCCGCGCCGCCTTCGGCGACGACACGGTGGAGCACTACCTCCACATGGCGCGGGTCGAACAGCAGGCGTACGACGCGGCCGTGACGGACTGGGAGCGGTTCCGCTCCTTCGAACGCATGTAGCCCGTACGAGGCGTGCGGCCCGTACGGCGGTACGGCGCGTGCCGCGCCTGCGCCGTACGTACGTAGGCATGTGCGGGGCCCGCGCCCGTCACGAGCGGCGCACGCGGTCAGCAGAAGCGAGAGGAGAGCCAGTGCAGGAGGAGCACCGGGTCATCGACCCGTCGACCGAGGAGCTGATCACCACGGTGCCGGCGGCGACGCCGCAGGACGTCGACGCCGCCGTGGTCCGCGCCGCGGCGGCCCAGCGCCGCTGGGCCGCGCTC
>DOWQ01000066.1 GCA_003519485.1 Streptomyces sp.
GGCCCGCCGGGGGAGTACGGGCGCAAGCCGCGACGCGTCCGCCACCGGCCGGGTCCCGCACCGGACTTGCCGTACGAGCGGCCGGCCGCACAGCCATGCCGAAAGGCCCGGGGAGCAACAGCTCCCCGGGCCCTTCCGCGTACCGTTCGGCCCCGTGCGGCGGCCGGGTGGGCGTCAGCCGAGCGGCAGGCCGCCGGCCAGGCTGCCCGTCAGGCCGTCCGTCGAGGGCAGCGTCTGACCGCCGCTGATGTCCTCGGTCGGCAGCCCGCGGCTGAGGCTCTCGGTCGGCAGGTTGCTGCCGCCGGCGTCGGCGGTGGCCTCGGCGGTGTCGCCGACGAGCGTGCCGGTGGTGGCCGTGACGTCACCGGCGGCCTTCTGTGCGGCCGGGGCGGCGGTCTTGCCGACCGAGCCCACGGTCTGGCCTGCCTTCGGAACGGTGGCCTTCAGCGCCTGGCTGCCGGTCTCGGCCGCCTGCTCGGCGGTGTTCCGGGAGGTGCTGTCGAAGGTTTCCCCGAGAGTGGCGCCGTCGAGGTTGCTCACCCCACCCAGGTCGGTGGTCTTCTGCAGGTCCGCGGCGTGCGCCGTGCCGGCCGCGCCGACGAGGGGAGCTGCGCCCGCTGCGACCAGCAGCGCGGCCCGGGCGATCCGACGCGTGAGGGGGAGGGACATTGTGCTCCTTTGACGGAGAAGAACTCGGAATTCCGGCGGCTTGACTGCCCGCCGGTCGGACGCAGTGATTACCGCGTGAGAGCCGGGAAGGTTGCGGTGAACCGAGGTAAAAAATAGGTAATGCCCGGCCTTGCCTCGTGGCGGTGCAAAAGGGCCGAGGTGTGCTCCGCGGGGGGAGTGCAGAATCGTCACTTCCCTTGTGCTGCAAGGCAGTCGAGGCTCTCTTCAGCAGCTGCCGCAGGCGTCGTGAGCGGTCTCCGGGCGGCGTCGCGGTCCCCCGGGCGGGTGACCGGCCCGCACTACTGAACGGTGCTGATGAGGACCTCGCCGGAGGCCCGTTCCCGGTCCGCCGCGGGGGAGTTCCCGTCCGTACCGCCCCATCCGGCAGCGGGATCGGTGGCATCCCAGACCCGTCCGGCGAACGAGACCCGGGCGATCCGGAGGTCCGAGGCGTGGGCCACCGCCCAGTGCGCCAGCTCCCAGCCGCGCCGGTCCCGGTCGGCGGCGGAGGCCGTCGCCGGCAGGGGCACGGAGACAATGGGGGCGGAACCGCTCTTCCCGGCACCGCCACTGCCCTGGCCCGCGCCCGGTCCGCCGCCCGCGAGCACGTCCTTGCCGAACTCGCGCCGCAGCTTCTCCCTCACCTGGGCCGGATCGCCCGGCCCGCCGTCCTCGCCCGTCACGCAGTCGAGCGCCGCCGCCGCGCGGCCCGTGAGCGCCGACGTGAGCAGTGCCGCGTCCGGCTCGTGCTTCGCGTACGCCTGCGGGAACCCGCTGCGCTGCACCTTCTGCGCGGCGACGGTCAGCGGCAGCCGGGAGTAGCCGGGCACCTCCACCAGCTGGTCGTAGAACTTCCCGGAGGAGTAGACCGGGTCCATGATCAGATCCGCCGTGCCCCAGCCCTGGGTGGGCCGTTGCTGGAACAGGCCGACGGAGTCCCGGTCGCCGTAGTCGATGTTGCGCAGCCCCGACTCCTGCATCGCGGTGGCCAGCGCGATGGTGATCGCCCGCTCCGGGAGCCCCCGGGAGGAGCCGACGGCCCCGATGGTGGCGGCGTTCACGGCCTGCTCGGGCTCGAGTTCGTACGTCCCGCCGTCCTTGCCGGCGCCGCTCACGGTGCAGCGGGGCGCGGCCGGGCCGGCGGTCCTGATGTGCACCGCCAGATAACCGGCCAGGGCGAGCAGCACGGCGCACGCCACGAGGACACGGGTCGGGCGGCGGCGGGGGCGGGTGGGAGCGGAGGAACGGGGCACGCGCCCACGGTACCGGGCCGCTTGCCCGCCCCCGGTCCGCCCGCCGCCGGTCCGCCGGGGGCTGTCACCGGCGGCGGGTAGGCTCGCGAGCATGGATCTTCCCGCACTCGATCTCTCGCAGGACGCGGCGGCACTCACCGCACGAATCGTCGACATCCCCTCGGTGAGCGGCGGGGAGAAAGTGCTCGCAGACGCCGTCGAGGAGGCCCTGCGCCGGCTGCCGCACCTCACCGTCGACCGGTACGGCAACAACGTCGTCGCCCGCACGAACCTGGGCCGCCCCGAGCGGGTCATCCTCGCGGGCCACCTCGACACCGTGCCCATCGCGGACAACGTGCCCTCCCGGCTCGACGAGGACGGCGTCCTGTGGGGCTGCGGCACCTGCGACATGAAGTCCGGGGTCGCCGTCCAGCTGCGCATCGCCGCCACCGTCCCCGAGCCGAACCGCGACCTCACCTTCGTCTTCTACGACAACGAGGAGGTCGCCGCCCACCTCAACGGCCTCGGCCATGTCGCCGAGGCGCACCCGGACTGGCTGGCGGGCGACTTCGCCGTGCTTCTGGAGCCGTCCGACGGCGAGGTGGAGGGCGGCTGCCAGGGCACCCTGCGGGTGCTGCTGCGCACCGCCGGCGAGCGGGCGCACTCGGCCCGCGGCTGGATGGGCTCCAACGCCGTCCACGCCGCCGCCCCGATCCTCCAGCGCCTCGCCTCGTACGAGCCGCGCAGGGTCCTCATCGACGGGCTGGAGTACCGCGAGGGCCTCAACGCCGTGGGTATCGAGGGCGGGGTGGCCACCAACGTCATCCCCGACGCCTGCACGGTGTCCGTCAACTTCCGCTACGCGCCGGACCGCACCGAGCAGGAGGCGCTGGCCCACGTCCGCGAGGTCTTCGCGGACTGCCCGGTGGCCGAGTTCGTCGTCGACGACCACACGGGCGGCGCCCTGCCCGGCCTCTCCCACCCCGCCGCGGCGGCCTTCATGGAGGCGGTCGGCGGCCGGGCGCTGCCGAAGTTCGGCTGGACCGACGTATCGCGGTTCAGCGCGCTCGGGATGCCCGCGGTCAACTACGGCCCCGGTGCCCCGCTGCTCGCCCACAAGCGTGACGAGCGGGTGCTCGCCTCGCTGATCGTCCACTGCGAGAACCGGCTGCGGGAGTGGCTCACCGCCTGAGCGCCCGGACGTCCTGCCGAATTCCCCTGGCCGTAACGTCCGGGGGCATACGCTGATCAGCGAAGATCCTGACCCCGCCGTACGGCGGGGAGGCACCGTGCGGAAGGAGCCGGCCGTGACCGACGCCGAGGGAGAACGCCCACGCGAGGAGCAGCACCTGGGGCCGGTGCTGCGGCGCCGCGGCCAGGTGCAGCCCACCACGACCGACCAGCGGCTGCTGGATTCGCCGCAGAGTCCTTCCGACTGGGTGCACCGGGACCCGTGGCGGGTCATGCGCATCCAGTCCGAGTTCGTCGAGGGCTTCGGCGCGCTCGCGGAAGTCGGCCCGGCGGTCAGCGTCTTCGGCTCCGCCCGCACCCCGGTGGGCTCGGCGGACTACGAGAGCGGCGTACAGCTCGGCCGGGCCCTGGCCGAGGCAGGGTTCGCAGTGATCACGGGCGGCGGCCCGGGCGCGATGGAGGCGGCGAACAAGGGCGCGTACGAGGCGAACGGTGTCTCGGTGGGCCTCGGCATCGAGCTCCCCTTCGAGCAGGGCCTCAACAACTACGTCGACATCGGCGTGAACTTCCGCTACTTCTTCGCGCGCAAGACGATGTTCGTCAAGTACNNGACGAGCTGTTCGAGGCGCTGACGCTCGTCCAGACCCGCAAGGTGACCCGGTTCCCGATCGTCCTGTTCGGCACCTCCTACTGGAAGGGCCTGATCGACTGGGTGGAGAGCACCCTGATCGGCACCGGCAAGGCGCACCAGCGGGATCTGGAGCTGTTCCACCTCACCGACGATGTGGACGAGGCCGTCTCCCTGGTGAGCAAGGAGTCAGGGCAGGTCTGACGGCCGGCGAGCGCGGGGGCCGTGACCCCCGCGCCGCGCCGCGGCCCGCACCGGGCGCCGTCGCCTCGTCCTGTCGGGCGGGA
>DOWQ01000581.1 GCA_003519485.1 Streptomyces sp.
AGGTTCCCGTACGGGATCGCACCGGGCCGCAGGCAGCCCCGTGACTTCGGCGGGGGATGGAAACGGGGGACGGAATGAGTGGTGCCAATCTCGATGTGTCCGAGGACAAGCTGACCAGCCTTGCCTCGGACCTCGACGACATGCAGCGGTATCTGGACAAGCAGGCCAAGCGGATGGACGCCGTCGTGGACGACATCGCGGCCGGCTGGCAGGGCACGACCGCCAGTGCCTACCGGGATCTCCACCAGGGCGTCACCGAGGACATGGTGCGCATCCGGCAGGTCCTGGTCCTGATGGAGGAGGCGACGCGGCTCAGCCGGGACGGCTTCACCGAGCAGGAGTTGGACGTCGTACAGCGGATGCAGCGGGTGCAGGCGTCCGTGGATGTGGCGGCCGAGGCCCGCGCGATGTCCGACTCCGGCCCGCAGCAGGCACCGGCCGCCGCCTCAGCTCCGCGAAGCCGCATCGACGACCTGTGAACCGGGGGAACGCATGTCCGAAGACGACCACATAACTGTAGATTTCGCCACGCTGCGGAGGCTTTCCGGGGAACTCGAGGAGATGCTCAAGCAGCTCAACGAACGGCTCGAGGGCCTCTACGGTCGCACCGAGAAGGTGGTGCTGAGCTGGGAAGGCGAGGCGCGCGAGACGTTCGTCGACCAGCTCGACAAGTGGGACCACTCGATGCAGGACCTCCAGGCCGCGCAGGCATGGCTCCATGAGGTCGTGGTGAAGGGGCACCTCAATTACGACGCCGCGCACCGCGCGGTGCTGCACGGCTGGGGCGCCGGCTGATGGGCACGCCCACCCCGCCCGGCCAGAACGGCACGATCGACGTCAAGCCGTCCGACCTGTTCCGGGTCTCCACGGGCTCGTGGCACTGCAGCAGGGAGTGCTCAACCGCGGCGCCAAGGACCTCGCCGAGGCGCTGGACATGTATCCGGACGCCGGTGGCTACGGCACGTCCCCGCAGGCGTTCTCCACGGCTTACATGAAGGTCGGCAACCGCTTCCTGGAGGTGTGGGCCAAGAGCGTGGTGAGCATCGGCGGTGCGGCGGTCGGCTTCACCTCGACGGCCAACAACTACGCGAAGGCGGAGGCCGCCGCGCACCCCTCCGGCACGAAGCAGCCGGTCACCCGGCCGCTGCCGCAAGTGATCGAGAAGGCACCCGGCTACGGACAGGTGCCCGACCTGAAATGGGGCGACAACGACGGCGGCGACGACATCCTGCGCACACTGCTGGAAGGGGTGCCGGAGCCGGTACGGGACGTGCTGCGCCCGGTGGTGAAGCACGCCTTCCGTATGGGCAAGGTGGCGGACGTCTATCCGTATCCGCAACAGCACTATCTCAACTCGCTGTCCAAGGGCTGGATGGCGACGATGATGTGCCTCTCCATGGTGGAGAGCTCGCTGACGGCCCAGGTCGGCACCATCACCAACCAGACCAACACCGAATGGCACGACGCCATGCGGACGTTCTGCAGCTCGCTCTGGGGCACCACCGCCTGGGGCAAGTCGACCGCCGGCTACGAGTGGAAGCACGACACGGCGTCCTCGTCGGCGGGTGCCACGCACCCGGTGATGACCGTGCTGTTCGACACCGCGAAGAAGATCGGCGACCTGCTGTACGAGTACGCCCAGGCGGCCGTCACTCTCAACGGGGACGTCTGGGACGTCTACATGGACGCCGTACGCGAGGCGCTGCCCAAGATCGACCTCAAGGACGGGCTCGACTTCGGTGACGTCAAGGGCTTCGTGAAGGGCGTCGTCAAGGTGGGAGGGCAGCTGGGCGCGGGCATCGTGCTCAATATCGACACCGGCAAGCTCAATACGATCGTCAATACGTACAACACCCGGCTCGACGGCCTCACCTCCCAGTTCGGCGCTCTGACGGAGGCCCTCGACGAAGCGCACCGCAGCGCCCCGACCTTCCGCGCCGAGTCGGCACGGGCCCAGTCCTTCGGGGCGCGGGCGCTGAATGAATTCAAGAAGGAGCACAAGTGGACGAATCCAGAGGACACGAAGAACGGTGTCTACCACATCGACCTGGCGAGCCATGAATATCTGAACGGCTCTCATTCCCTTGGCAAGCACGTGGGCAAGACTGATGAACAGTTGGCGCAACGACTGCGCGACCAGGGAGGTCCCCCCACGCCGTCGTGGCCTCACGGCAAGCCATCGGTGGGTGGTGCGTCCACTTTCGAAAGCATGGAAAAGGCGCAAGGATTGACGCAGCACACCATCGACAAGAACGCTATGGCTATCAAGGCGTGGCTGGACGGGCCACCGGAGCAAAAAAATACTGACCCGCCGAAGGCGTTCGAAAGTACCGCACCCGAAGGCGAGTACAGTGGCCGATCTGTAACAAAACAGCCAAATGACGAGAATCAATCTGGTTTCAAAAACCATGGAATGGATGCGCAGGCCATATCGGTAAAGGGTGTCTGAACGGTGCTCAAGTACGATAGTAACCTCGACCCTCCCTTTGTTGTGCTTACATCTATGCCGACTGCATGACCTACTAACCGGGATCTAAAATGCCATCGTTCGAACGTGACGACTGGGAAGCGGCAGCGATGCGCTTGTTCGACGACAAGTATTCGCTCGTCGTGACAGGAGTGAGAGGACATGACGACTGGCGTGAGGATGTCCTTGCCATCATGGCGCGCACCGGTGAGGACCCCCGTGGCTGGGTAGCGCTCGACTGGGACAAGGGCGCGAAGGGCGAAGGAACTCAAGAAGTGGCGACCTTTCCGTTCGTATCGCCCGGCATCGAGAGCTTCGAAGCGTGTCACGAAATCACGCTCACTTCGGCCGTCCAACTGCTCGTAGCGATGACGGATGACTGGTTCGAAGTAAAAAATATTCCGGATTTCGAGAAGTGTGAGGAGTCGTTGCTTGCCGATGCGCGGACTCTTCTTTCTCGGTACGGCCCGGATTGCTTCTGCTGCACCACCTCCATCGATGCCCGCTTGTCCAAGAGCCCTGATTTCTCGAGGCGGGCGAGTCCGGGTATCGCATTTACGGGGTGGCTCATGGATCTCGGGCTGATTGTCGTATCTCAGGAAGAGGTGGGCGTTTTCTGGTCGTTTAACGCGTACTGACGGCTGCCGATACATGACGACTCATAGTCCTCGGCACTTCCTATCCGGCCCCGCTGTGATGATCAACCGAAAGCTTGAAGATGGCGCTTGACGGAGACGTGCCCGGTAGAGACGAGACGGGCATGTGGCGTGCCCGAACCCGGAGTGCGGCGCTGATGCTGCGGGAAATCCGGTGGTCCGCGGTGTCCGCAGGACAGGAAACCCTCGGAGACAACCTGCTGCACTACTGCCGGCGTCAGTCCCGCATGGACGTGAACACGGCCCGTCAGCCGGAAGAGAGCGCTGAGAGTATTCGGCAGGCTCTGGATTTCGAGGACACTCACCCGGCCATGGGGCAGTTGAGTCACGAGATTCCGAAGCGCGCACTGCGGGAAAGCAGTGCGCGTGGAATTCTGACTGCGTGCGTCCGGTACATCGAACAGGGTGACTGGAAGGCGTTCGTCGGGACGTTGGGAGTTCCGGAGAATCGGATCGAGATCCGGGGCTGGTTCCCCGAACTCGTCTCGTTTTCCGAGTCCGTGCTCGAGCCGGCGGAGGTTGAGGACGTGGACGGGATCCTCGTCAGATACATCGGGCGGTGTCATCCTCACTGCCCCTGGCTGTTGCCTCAGCTCGTCGGCGAGGCCGCTCGCGCCCTGGCCAGGTACCCCTCGGAGAGCCTCATGACGAAGCCTTCGACGAAAGGATTTCCATGGCGTCCGTGACCGGTATGACCTGGACGCAGTGGTTCACGCACCTGTCGGGCGTGCTCACGCGCCACCTGTCGGAATCCCACTCCCTCCGGCCGGGAGGAGAGCCGTGCTGACCTGGCCGCCTACCCGCACCGCGGGGCCGTGCCGGCCGGGCCGCCGTCTCCTGTCGCTCTCCTCACGTCCGGTCGACGAACCCGCACAGGCCTGCTCCAAGATGTGAACCGCGCCCCTGTCAGGCCCTGTTGTTA
>DOWQ01000054.1 GCA_003519485.1 Streptomyces sp.
GGGGCAGCCGGCGGGCCCGCCCCGGCGTCCGGCCCGGGCGGGCCCGCTGTGCGTGGCCGTGCCGCGTCAGATGCCGCAGGACGGTGCGGACCAGTAGCGGCTGGACCGGTGGTCGAGGTGCGTGTGGTCGTTGTGGCCCGGGTAGCCCGGGCCGAGGATGCCGTTGAAGCCGTGGTTGCGGGCCGCCTTGGCGAGCGTGCAGAGCGAGTGCGAGCCGGCGCCGAGGTCGGCGGCATCCCCGTAGAGATGCCTGCTGTTCGACGCGCCGCCGACGGCGTCATTGCAGGCGTACGAGCGGAAGCCGCTGGTCACCCGGATCGGTGCGTCGCCGAGCGCGTGCCGGAGCGCCTCCAGCTTCCACATCGTGCGCAGCGCGTTCGACTTGGCGGTGGACGCGCTGACCGCACCGCCGCCCCAGGTGCTGTTGCAGTTGTTGAGCTCGGCGTACGAGAAGTGGACCGGGGTGCAGTCGTCGTCCTGGAGCGCGTACAGCTTGCTGAAGGTGGCGGAGCCGGCCACGCCGTCCGCGGCCAGCCCGTACGCCGACTGGAAGCGCTTGACGGCGGCTGAGGTGGCCGGGCCGTAGTCGCCGTCCACGGCGAGGACGGCGCCGGTGCCCGGATAGCCGCCGACGCGGATCTGCAGCTGGGTGACGTCGGGGCCCGACGCGCCCTGGGAGAGCGTGCGTGACCAGGTGTAACAGCCGTCGGCGTGCGCGGTTCCCGCGGTGGCGAGCGTACCGGCCGTCAAGGCAGCCATGAGCATGACAATAGAGAGCAGAAGCCGAGCAGTGCGTCTGAGCACGGGGACCTCCATGCCGCTGGGATTCGGTAGGCAAGAGACTGACGCCACAGTCGACGCGCGTCAACCGTACGGAATCAACGCAAACGCGGCGGAGCCCCCGAAGGTGCCCCGCCGCCTCTGATCGGCCTGCCGGCTCGGTCAGTCGTTCGGCACCGTCTCGTAGCGCGGCGTGCCCTCTGCCATCTGCCGCAGCGCCTCCTTGCGGTCGCGCTTGGACAGCCGGTCGATGTAGAGGTAACCGCTCAGGTGGTCCGTCTCGTGCTGGAGGCAGCGCGCGAAGTAGCCGGTGCCGCGCAGGGTGATCGGCCTGCCCTGGGCGTCCTGTCCGTGGCAGACCGCGACGTCCGGGCGGGCCAGCTCGGCGTAGGCCGTCGGGACCGACAGGCAGCCCTCGTTGGAGTCGTCGAGCACCCGGCTCCCGGCCGGCAGGTCCTCGAGGACCGGGTTGCAGATCGCGCCGACATGCCGCACGCCGTCGTCGTCCGGGCAGTCGTAGACGAAGACCCGGAGGTCGGCCCCGATCTGGTTGGCGGCCAGGCCGACACCCTCCGCCGCGCGCTGGCTGGCGAACATGTCGTCGATCAGCTGTCCGAGCTTGTCGTCGAACTCGGTGACGTCCCGGCAGGGCTTGTGCAGCACCGGATTGCCGACGACGGTGATCGGGCGGGCCGTGCCGCGCTCGCGGTGGGCCTGCTCGCGCTCCTCGGCGTCGACCGTGTCGTCGAAGAAGTCCGGGGACTCCGCCCCGTCCGCGAGCTGCTGCCCGCTGTCCTGCTGCGCCATGTCCGCCGTAAGCCTTCCCTGAGAACCCTCGTTGCGATGCCTGTACAGGGTACGGGCAGCGGCAGCCGGCCTCAGCAGACCTCTTCCAGATCACGCCAGGCACGGGTGTCCGGGCTGTCCGCGACCCAGCCGTCGAGCAGGCCGCGCACCAGCCCGGCGGGCGCGGCCAGGCCGCACTCGCGCTCCGCCACCCACAGGCCGCCCGCGGTCCGGTGCCCGAGCGGGCCGGGGTGGCCGGGCTCGCTGTGGTCGTGCGGGTCCAGGTGGTCGCCCTCGCCCTCGTCGCTCGGCATCCGGCTCTCCGAGCACGCCCGGCACAGCAGCCGCACCGAGGAGGACCAGTCCTCGGCCGCGAAGCCGGCGTCGGCGGCCAGCAGCTCCAGGGCGTCCCGGTCGCCCTCCGCCTCGGCCTCCAGCAGCACCACCCAGGTCGGCACCGGGGACGGCGCCCACAGCTCGATCTCGTCGAACACCGGGTACGACGGCCCGGCCGCCGTGACCCGCTCGCCGCGCGGAACGCCGTCGTGCAGCACGACCTCGCCCCAGCGCCGCCCGGAGGAGGGCAACGGGATGCTCAGCACCTCGATCCGGGCCGGGTCCAGCCGGCGGCCCCAGACGACCTCCGCCTCGCCCTCCGGCGACAGCCGTACGGCCGCGGTGCCCAGCTCCATGCCCACGGGCTCGCCCACCGGGGCCTCGGCGCCCTGGTCGCCGCGCACCTTCAGGCCGTACGCCTGCCAGGCGCGGCGGGCCAGCGGCCAGTCCTGGATGGCCGTCGCGGCGATGCCGACGTTCCACCAGTCCGGTGCGCCGGCGTCCCGGTCGAGCAGGGCCACGGCGCGCAGGCCGGCCGTGCGGGCCTGCTCCCAGTCGTGCCGGAACTTGTGCAGCAGGGCGAGGTTGAACCAGGACTCGGAGAGCCAGGGCTCCAGATCGGCGGCGCGGGTGAGCAGCGTCCCCGCGTCCTCGTACCGGCCGTCGCCGATCAGCGTGAAAGCGCGGTCGGTCGCCTGCCGCCAGGAGGCGGAGGGCCGATGCCGTACCTTGCCGAAGATCTTCACGATTCCCGCCTGCCGGTTCGCTCCGTGTCTGTTGCCACGCGTCAGCCGACCGCTGTGTCGACGAGGGCACGGCACACCTGCGTGCCGCCCCCCTTGAGGACAACCTGCCACACTTCGTCCCTCGTCTCAGCCCGGATCTCGACGCCCACCACTGCTCCTTGCCGCCCGGATGAGGTCCGAACCTCCTCGTCCCGATCCAACCATGCCCCTCCCGGCCACCGCCCCTCGCCCGTCGGCGGGCCTGCTCAGGGCATCGGCCCGCCCCGGGACAGCACCCGGGCGAGCGCCTCCACCACCCGCGGCTCGTAGTCGTCGGCCGTGGCCAGCCGGAGCCGCTCCAGAGCGCCCAGCGGGCCGCCGAGCCGGCCGCCGCCGCCCGCGAGGTCGTCGTAGGCGTTGACCGTGCGGACGATCCGCGCGGGCAGC
>DOWQ01000565.1 GCA_003519485.1 Streptomyces sp.
CCGCGCGCTTCGTGCGTGGTTCCTGGCCGCTGGCCGCGGGGGCGCTGGCCCTCGCGCTGCTCGGCGCCGGCGTGCTGCTGGTCTCCGGTGGCGCCTGGGGCGTCACCAGCGCGTTCAGCCTGTGGGGCTCGGAGCTGGTGGGCGCGCTGGGCGGCCACCCCGAGACCTGGACCTGGTGGCAGCAGCCGGGCAACGCGGAAACGCTGGCCGGGCCGGTGCTCGCCGACAAGACCAGCCTCACCAACATCGGGATCATGGCCGGGGCGGCGGTCGCCGCGGCGCTCGGCGGAACTTGGGCCCTGCACCGGAACGTGCCGTGGCGGACGGCGCTCGCAGCGGTGCTCGGCGGCGTGCTGATGGGCGTGGGCGCGCGGCTGGCCGGGGGCTGCAACATCGGCGCCTACCTGGCGGGCATCGCCTCGGGCAGCCTGCACGGCTGGCTGTGGGGAGCGTTCGCGCTGCTCGGCACCTGGATGGGGCTGAAGATCCGGCCGCTCTTCGGACTGGGCAACCCCAAGCCGGGCGACGGCATCTGCTGACACCCCACGCGGCTCGGCACGCTCCCGCGGCCGTACGACAGCGGTACGCTCCCGCGGCCGTACGGCTGCGAGGCGCTCCCCGAGCCGTACAGCATCAGGGCAGGGGCTGAGCCGTACGACGCCGGAACGCTCCTCGGGCACTACGGCGTCAGCAGGCTCCCCGAGCCTGCTGACGCCGTACAGCGCCGCGCGGCGGCGCTCACCGGGGGGCTGGCGCCTCCTGCCGGCCGGCCGACCCGCGGACCTCCAGGCCGTCCAGCAGACTGCGGGTCGCGGCGGTGACCGCGTCCACTGCCTCGTCGAACACCGCGCGGTTGTGCTCCGCCGGGGCGCGGAAGCCGGAGACCTTGCGTACGTACTGCAGGGCGGCGGCCCTGATGTCATCGTCGTCGGCGTCGTCCGTGAACGGCGGGCGAAGGGTCTTGATACTGCGGCACATGTCTCCAGTGTGCGCCTGCGACCGCCGTGAGCCCACCCCGGCGGGGCACCTCCCGACCGCGCGGGGCGACCGCGCTCAGCCCCGGGGAACGACCAGCGACAGCACCTGCGGCAGCGGATACCAGTCCGCGGTGACGATGCTGGCGTGCCGGGCGGCGAGCAGCCGCACGCGGTCCCGCGCCTGTTCCTCGGTCGGGTTCGTGCCGTCGATGACGGGTGGGACGTTGTACGCGTCGGTCATGATCAGCAGATAGCGCCGCTGGTCGTACCAGGAGGTGTCGATGGCGCCCGCGGTGTAGCGGGCGGCATCCCCGTCGAAGACGACGAACCAGGGGCGCAGGGACGCGTCCGGGTAGCGGGCGGTGCGCGGGTCCCCGGCCTCCGCATGGTGGACGGCGGGGAAGGCGGCGGCCCGGTCCAAGGTGCCGGCGGCAGCCAGGTCGCGCAGCCGGATGGCGTACTCGCGGTCCGTCCACAGGGAGTCGAAGGGGTTGTCCTCCTCGACGGTGCCGGGGATGAGTTCGATCAGGAACTTGCCCGCGAGCCGGTCGCGGCCGGGCCAGCCGTCGGCTCGTACGGCCTCGTCGAGCGTGGCGTGCCCGCCCAGCACCTCGGCCGGGCGGAGCAGAGCGTCACCGAGCTTCTCGCCGGCGAGCGCGTCGAATTCGTCGGGGCCCATGCCGCGGTTGTCGCTGAAGCCGTCCTTCATCTCGACCTTGAGCAGGATCGGCCGGTGCCCGGGGTGTGCGTCGTGCCAGGCGCGGATGTCGGCGAGGCAGCCCGCCAGGCTCTGGTTGCGGAGCTTGGTCCGCAGCTCGGCGGCGGATGCGGCGTTCTCGCAGTTGTTGTCGTTCCCGGCCGGATCGCTGTGCGAGACGCGCCAGGTCCGGCCCAGGCCGTTGGTCCATACATCGAGCTCCAGCAGGGACGCGCCGGAGTCGAGGGCGTCGGCGAAGTAGGGGTACTTCGCCTTCTCGTAGGCGTTGTGCACGCCCACGGCGGTGGTGGCCGAGTAGGGCGCGCCGGCGGGCTCCGCCCGGTCGGCGGCCCGCGCGGCGGCCGGGGCGGGGACGAGCAGCGCGGTGGCGATGACCGCCGCGAGGGCACCGGAACGGGTTCTGCTCATGCGACGTCCGCCTTGTCGGCCGTGGTGCGCGGTCAAGTCGGCGACAGATTAGGCGAGTTCGGCGCGGTGCGGCAGAGGGCCCGTGAGGGCTCGCCCGGCCCGGCCGGGGCCTCGGCCGACGCATCGGGAGATGTCGTCCGGCGTAACGAGAGGTCTCGCCCGGCGGGACCTACTGCGGTGCCCGGTGGCCTCGGAGCAGCGCCGCCGCGGCAGCCCGCGAGTAGCCGGAGTCTCCCGCGGCGGAGGAGTGGCATTTACGGCCGGCCGCCTGTTTCGCCGCATTTGCGGCGGGCACACGTCCGCCGTTGGGATGCGCTGCCCACGACCAGCGAGGAGGCGACGGCCATGCCCGAGCCCGGCAGCAAGGCGTACGACAAGAAGCGGGCGAAGCTGCGCAAGAAGGCCGAGGACCAAGGGGTGCCCGACCAGCACGCGAACGAGGATGCGAACGAGGCACTGCAGGAGGACCCGGCCTGGCGCAGCCGGGGTCCGCGCACCGAGCGCGGCCGGGGACCCAAGGGTGAGCGGCCGGAAGGGGACGGCTGACACCGCGGCGGGCCCGGTCCGGACTGTCGACCGTCCGGACCGGGCCCGCTCTCACTTCCGCGGCTGGAAGGGGTGGATCACCCCTTCGCCGTGCGGGCCTCCTTGCTCTGGGTCAGGGCCGAAGGCATGACGTTCTTGCAGTAGTCCACGTAGCCGGTGTTGTCGACGTACCGCGCGGTCACCCAGGTCTCCTCGTCCCGCAGCAGATACCAGACGGTGTTGCCGTCGATGTTCTGCGCGCGGACCTTGCACGTGAGGCCGACCTGCGCCCGGTATGCCAGCGTGCCCTTCACCGACGAGTCGGTGCTCGGGTACTGCCGCTCGTTGACGCCCGACGGCGTGACGACCGTCCCGTACGGCTGTGCGGGGGGCGCGGCCTGCGCCGGCGCGGCGCCCAGCAGCGAGCCGCCGATCATGACAGCCGCTGCCGCGGCGCCGTACGCGAGTCCCGCACGGCGGGACCTCAGCCTGGTGAACATGGGTACTCCTGTTCTTCCCGGAAATTGACATAGGGCGACATTCCATGCTGTTCAGCGCGGTAAACCGGAGGCCCTTCAGGGTCCCCCTCCAGGGCCACGGCCCCACCTTCGGCCGCCGTCCTACGGGGCCCGGGAAAAGGGCCCCGGACCCGGGCCGGCCGTCACCAGCCGGTGATCAGCATGTGGTTGACGAGCAGCGCCATGGATGCCTGCACCATCAGCCACCGCCGGTGGTCGCGGACCGGCAGCAGCGCCGCGGCCGGCAGCAGCCAGAGAGTGAACGGCAGCCAGATGCGTTCCGTCTCCGCCTTGCTCATGCCGGACAGATCAGCCGCCGCGATCATGCAAAGGGCGGAGACGGTGACCAGCACGACGCCGTAAGAGCCCAGCGGCTGCCGGGCCCGGAGCCGCCGCGCCGTTTCGGGCGCGCCGGTCACGGCCCGGCGTGCCCCGGCGACGGCGGCGAGCCCTGCCGCGATCACCGCGTTCGCAAGGTTGCCCCAGAGCCAGTAGCCGTAGGGCCGCACCGCCGCCACGCCCTGGTAGTAGCGCGTGACGAGCAGGTCGTAACCCTCCCACCACCAGAACCCGGCGGAGAGGAACGCGGCGGTGACGGCCGCCGCTCCGGCCGCCACCGGCAGGAGGGGCCGTACGGTCCGGACCTGGAGCAGCACAGCCGACACGGGCAGTGCGATGAGGACCAGGCCGTACGAGAGATGGAGCGTGACGCCCAGCAGAAGCCCGGCGGCGAACGCCGTCGACCACGGCCGGCGCGCCGTGCGGCGGCACGCGAGGGCGACCAGGGCGACCGCCCAGGCGGCCACGGCCGCGAAGTAGCCGTCCGCGGACACTCCCGCCCAGACCGCCGCCGGAGCGAGCACCAGGAAGGGCGCCGCCCGGCGTGCCGCCCGTTCCCCCGCCACGATGCGCAGTGTGACCAGGACGGCGGCCGCCGCGGAGCTGCCGACGACCAGACACCAGGCGGCCGCCCAGGCACCGCCGCTCAGCCCGATGCGGTCGAGTCCGACGAAGGTGAGCACCGCACCCGGCGGATGCCCCGCGACATGCGCCGGCCAGCGGTCGGGCTGGTCGAGGAGGATGTGGTCGGTGAAGTTCCGCAGCGTGCCACCCAGGTCACGGGAGAAGCGGTCCACGGCGAGCAGATACTCGTGTTTGGCCGTGAGCCGGCCCGCGACCCCGCGCTGCCAGCCGTCGACGAGCGCCAGCGACAGCGTCCAGGCCAGGGACGCCGCCCAGACGGACAGGAGCAGCCCGCGCCACGGCAGCCGCCGGGCGAGTACAGGGCCGTAGGCGATGACGGCCGCCGCCACGGCGAGCGCGGCCGCGGTGCCGGGACCGGCGTGCGGGCCCCAGGTGGCGTAGAGGGGCGGCCATTCGACGTACAGGATGTCGTCGGACCGCTGGATGGCCACGCCCACGACCGCCACCGCGGCGACGAAGAGCACAGCGATGGCGGCCGTGAGCAGATCGCGGCGGCGTGCGGAGCGCCCCTGCCGCCGGTGCTCGCGTCCCGGCACGGCGGTGCGGAGGTATGTCACGCCGCCACGCTAAGCCGGGTTCCGGGCGCGCGGCCGGATACTCGCCGGATGTCACCGTTCCGTCAGATCTTCCGGGTGAGCGAGGTACGCGGCGGCGGCACGGGCGCGACGTCAGCGCTTTTTCGTCACGAGTCGCTGCGGCGGTTACGGGCCCGGACCGGCTTAGCGTCGTGACCCGGCGGACGACAGGTCCGTCCGGAGCGTTCGAGTGCCCACGGAGGTCCCCATGGACGACAGTGCGCCACGTGCTGGTCGGCATCACGACCAGGAGGAAAGGCCCAAGAAGAAGCCGACTGCTCAGAAACGCAGCCGTCGAGGGGGCGGGAGCGACGTCGGGCCTGGGGACACCCCCTTCCGGCACGGGCCCACTCGTGCGGAGTTCTGGGGCAGTCCGCTGCGCGGGCCGTGGCTGACGTCCGTGCTGGGGTCCGTCCTGCTGGCCGGTGTGAGCATCCTCTTCGTCACCGGCCTGCTGTCCTACGCCGCATACAACCCGGACCTGGCCGCCGTCAACGACAGGACGCCGGACAAGGGATGGCTCGGCTTCCTCCTCTTCGCGTGGCCGACCGATCCGCACTGGCTCTACCGGCTCACCCAGGGCGTCCATGTCACGCTCGGGATCACTCTCGTTCCCGTACTGCTAGCCAAGCTCTGGTCCGTCATCCCCCGGCTGTTCGCGTGGCCTCCGGCCGGGTCGCTCGCGCGTGCCCTGGAGCGGCTGTCGCTGCTGCTGCTCGTCGGCGGCGTGCTCTTCGTCTTCGCCACCGGCCTGCTCAACGTGCAGCTGGAGTATCTCTTCCCGGGCTCCTTCTACACCCTGCACTTCTACGGCTCCTGGGTGTTCATGGCCGCCTTCGCCGTCCATGTCGCCATCCGTCTCCCCCGGGCGTACCGGGTACTGCGCGGGCGGCGGGCCCGTACAGCCGCGGAGGAAGCTCATCTGGCAGCCCTGGTGTCCCCCTCACCGGCCGCCCCGACCATCTCGCGGCGAGGCGCACTGGGCGCGGTGGGGATGGGGTCGCTGGTGCTGCTCGCCACCACGGCCGGGCAGAGCGTCGGCGGGCCGCTGCGGCACACCGCCGTCCTTGCACCACGCAGCCGGAATCCGGGCAGCGGGCCCAACGGCTTCCAGATCAACAAGACAGCGGCCTCGGTCGGAGTCGGGGCCGCGGACATCGGCCCGCGCTGGCGGCTGACGGTCCGCGGTGACGGGCGCGAGATCGTGCTCGGCCGCGCTCAGTTGCTGGAACTGCCGCAGCACACCGCGGCGCTGCCCATCGCCTGTGTGGAGGGCTGGTCGACGTCCGACCAGCTGTGGAGCGGTGTCCGGCTGGCCGACCTGGCCGCGCTGGCGGGGTGGGAGGACCGGCCGCCCGGCGTGTTCGTGGAGTCCGCGCAACTCCGGGGCGTCTTCCGCTCGGCCGCGCTGCGCGACAACCAGGTGCGCGATTCGCGGTCCCTGCTCGCCCTGCGGGTGAACGGGGCCGACCTGTCGGCGGACCACGGCTTCCCGGCGCGCGTCATCGTGCCCGCCAATCCGGGGGTGCACAACACGAAGTGGGTCACCCGGCTGAGCTTCGGGGAGAAGCTGTGAGGTCACTCCGGGAGCGCTACGGCGCTTCGCCACTGCATCTGCTGCTCGTCCTGTGCTCGTTCGCCCTGACGCTGTACGCGGGGGTGCGGCTGCTGCGTGGCGACGCGGTCGCCGTGATCCTGTGGTTTGCGGGCGCGGCCGTACTGCACGACCTGGTGCTGCTGCCGCTGTACGCGGTCGCGGACCGCGCGGCACAGGCGGTGTTCCGGCGCCGCGGGCCCGGCTGCGGGACCCGGCGCGGCATCAACTTCGTGCGTATTCCGGCGATGTTGTCCGGACTCCTGCTGCTGGTGTGGTGGCCGCTGATCACCGGCCCGCCGGCCGGGTACGAAGGGGGGACGGGCCTCGGGGGAGGCGATGTGTTCCGTGAGCGCTGGTTGCTCATCACGGCGGGCCTGTTCACCGTCTCGGCCGTGTGCCTGCTGATCGGCGGTTCGCGCCGTCGGTCACCGCTCGCGCGGGCCGCCTCCGAGCACGGCTCCCGCTCGGAGGCCGGGCCCGGGTCGGAGGCCGGGCCCGGGTCCAGTCCGTGACCCGGGCCGGCACACCGGGGGCCGGGCCGTCAGCCGGGGCGGCGCAGGGACGTGAAGGTCCGGTCGGACGCGAACCACTCCTCCTCGACGGTCCACCCCTCCGCCCGCGCCCGGCTGGCCAGGGCCGGCCCGCCGAGCCTGGCCCAGGGGAAGACGGCCCCGGCTGAGGTGTGTCCGTCGTCCAGGCGTACCCACGCCCGCTCGTCGACATCCGTGGCAGCGGTCTCGACCAGCAGCAGCCCTTCCGGGGCGACGATCTGTGCCACCCGCCGGAGCAGCACCGACGGGTCGCCGCCGATACCGATATTGCCGTCGATGAGCAGCGCAGTGCCCCACCGGCCGTCGCCAGGCAACCGGTCGAAGACCGAGCGGCGCAGGGCGGCGCCGCCGCCGTGCACGGTCCGGGCGACTGCTGCCGGGCTGAGGTCGATGCCGAGCGCGGAACCGCCCCGTGCGATGAGGGCGGCGACGAGCCTTCCGGGGCCGCAGCCGATGTCGAGCACGGACCCTTCGCACCGCCGGACCACGGACAGGTCCGCCGCGTCGGCCCGCGAGCACCAGCGCTCCACGTCGAGCGGGAACAGACGGCCATCGGTCCGGCGCAGGTACAGCGGTCCGCTTCCCGCGCGCAGCGCTCTGTCGTACGGGGTGTTGTGCCAGGGAGTGGAGTTCGGTGAGGTCATCGCACGGGCGCCTGCGGCAGCCGGGCGAATACGCCGGCGAAGTGCCCGTGCGGTGCGGCGGCGGCGACATGGGCGGCGTCCCCGGCCGTGTCCACGTCGCGGAGTACCGGCAGATCGCGCACGCGGAGCCCGGCCTCCGTCAGCCGGCGGCGCTGCAAGGCACCGGTGGCGGGCGTGGACATCGGCACGCCCCGCAGCAGGCCCGGCTCAGGCCGGGCCAGACCCAGGGCCCAGAATCCGCCGTCCTCGGCCGGCCCGAACCAGGCGTCGCTCCCGTCCCAGGCGTCGGCGGCCAGCGCCGGAGAGAGATCGTCCGGGGTCACCTGAGGGGTGTCCATGCCGATGAGCAGGGCCGGGCCGTCGCAGACGCCGAAGGCGGCGGCGAGCCGTTCATCGAGGCCGCCCGAGCACTGCGGGATCACCTCGATTCCGGGCGGCAGCCACGGCCCGGTGTCCCCGTCCAGAACGAGAACGCGCCTGCGGGCCGGGGCCGACCGGATGGTTTCCAGGGTGTCGCGGAGCGCGGCGGCGGCGAGCTGGGCGGCCTCGGCGGGCGTGTAGTCGGGGGTCAACCGGGTCTTCACCCGCCCGGGCACCGGCTCCTTGGCGATGACCAGCACGGTCGTCGCGCTCGCGGGCGCGGTCATCGGCTGCCCGCCCGGACACTCGGGGCGGTCTCGCTCAGAACGGCACGCATGTCGTGCACCGCCCGGGCGGTGCCACGCCAGGTGCCGGTGACCTTCGACTTTCCCGTTCGGGGGTAGTAAGGGACGTCCAACTCCCGGACCCGCCAGCCGGCGTCGGCCGCCCGAACGACCATCTCCAGCGGATAGCCACTGCGCCGGTCGGTGAGGTCCAGGCCGAGCAGCTCCTCGCGCCGGGCTGCCCGCATGGGGCCCAGGTCGTGCAGCGCGAGGCCGGTGCGGCGGCGGGTCATGCGGGCGAGGATACGGTTGCCCAGGCGCGCGTGCGGCGGCCAGGCTCCCCGTCCCTGGGGCCGTCTGCGGCCCAGCACGAGGTCCGCCCGGCCCTCCACGACCGGGCGCACCACGGAGGGCAGCAGCCCCGGGTCGAGGGAGGCGTCGCAGTCGCAGAAGCACACGATGTCCGCGTGGGAGGCGAGCAGTCCGGCGTGGCAGGCGGCGCCGAACCCGCGGCGCGGCTCGTGCACGACGGTCGCGCCGCCGGCGCGGGCGACGTCCGCGGAACCGTCGGTCGAGCCGTTGTCCACGACGATCGCCCGCCAGCCCGCCGGGATGCGCTCCAGCACCCATGGCAGCGCCTGTGCCTCGTCCAGGCAGGGGAGTACGACGTCCACACTCACTGCGGTTGTTGAGTCGGTCACGCCCACCACACTACGAAGACAAAAACAACATTGCAGACTTTGGCTCCATACGAAACACGGAAGCCGGCGGCCCGGAGGCCCCGGCGGGGACGGCTGCCGCACCCGGCTGACAGGCCGGTCGCATGCAGCAGCTCCCCTCGGTTGCCCGCGTTCTCGCGGGGGACGACGACCCGACCGTCGCCGAGGTTCGTCAGGCGCCCCCAGCAGGCTTTCAGCCGCGAGGGCTGATGCGCCGTGTGCAAGTGGGAGTTCGGTGATCTGTCCACCGTCACCGTCCATGTGCGCCGGCTGCACGGGAAGATCGAGGACGACCCCGCGGCCTAACTGCCCGCCGGGCGCGGGACTCGGGCCGGTCATCGTTCGGGGCCTGGTCGAGGTGACGCGGGCAGGGGCCGCCGTACGCAATGTGCCCGGTGGCTGCCGCTTCGAGGTCACCCTTCCGGCGGCGCCGCGGCCATAGCCGCCTCCCCCCGCTGCGACGCCCGGGCGAATTCGGCCATCCCCTCCTCGAAAGCGACCCTCGGCTGCCAGCCAAGTTCGGTCATGAGCCGCTGAGACGAGGCGGTGATGTGCCGCACGTCGCCCAGCCGGTACTCCCCCGTTACCACCGGCTCCTGCCCGCCGTACGCCTCTGAGAGCCGGTGCGCCATCTCGCCGATCGTGTGCGGCACGCCGCTGCCGGTGTTGTACGCGGTGAAGGCGCCCGCCGGACGGAGCGGCAGCGCCTCCAGGACGGCGGCGTTGGCCGCGGCGACATCGCGGACATGGACGAAGTCGCGGCGCTGCCCGCCGTCCTCGAAGACGCGCGGTGCCTCGCCCCGGGCCAGCGCCGAGCGGAAGAGAGAGGCCACGCCCGCGTACGGTGTGTCGCGCGGCATGCCGGGGCCGTAGACGTTGTGGTAGCGCAGAGAGACGGCACGGCCGCCGGTCGCGCGCGCCCAGGCGGCCGCGAGATGTTCCTGCGCCAGCTTGGTCGCCGCGTAGACGTTGCGGGGGTCGGCCGGGGCCTCTTCCACGACGAGGCCGGGCTCCAGCGGACGTCCGCACTGGGGGCACGCGCATTCGAACCGCCCCGCGTCCAGGTCTGCCCGGTCCCGGGGGCCGGGCCGTACGGTGCCGTGACGCGGGCAGTTGTAGCGCCCCTCACCGTAGACGACCATCGAACCGGCGAGCAGCAGGTCGCGCACCCCCGCCTCCGCCATGGCGGCCAGCAGCACGGCCGTGCCCAGGTCATTGCATCCCACGTATTCGGGCGCGTCGCCGAAGCCCGTGCCCAGCCCGACCATCGCCGCCTGGTGGCAGACCGCCCCGACGCCGCGCAGGGCCCGGGCGACGGCGGGCCGGTCCCGTACGTCTGCCCGGATCTGGTCGGCGTCGGCGTCGGTGTCCGGCGGTAGCGACTGCACGGAATGGGCCTGTGGGTGCAGAGAGTCGAGCACGACTGGCTCGTGGCCGCGCGCGGCGAGAGCGGTGACGATCTGCGAGCCGATGAAGCCGGCTCCTCCGGTGACGAGTACACGCATGCCCGCGACGCTACGGGACCCGGCTGCGCGGCGGCCGCCCCCGCGCCCGCGAGTCGCGCACCTGGGCGGCGGCTGCTCGGCTTGCGCGGCGGACTGCGGGTGCCGGAACGGGAACGAACTACGGGAGGGCGCCGCAGCCGTGGACCCGAGGGCTCGGTGCCGTGCCGGTGGCGCGCCCGGCGAGGCGGGACGTCAGCCGGCCGTGGATACCCGCGCGGTACTGCGGGACCGAGCCGAGGGCCGGCGCGCGGAGCCGCTCGGCGGCAGGCCGGACAAGAGCGGCCCGCCCGGTGCGACGGGGGATGCACACCGGACGGGCACATGACCTTTGTACCTCATGGCGGCCCGGTTGTGCGGCAAAAGCATGTTCGGTTTCACGCCATTGGTGGGCTACTCCGATTCACCACATGGCCGCGTCATCGACACCTCATGGACACAACTGGCTGATCGGATACGTATGGCCGGAATGACGCACCGTCCGGCCCGCCAGGCCTGACCCGGCGGTGAACGCGTACCCCCGGCCACGCCGCGCCGGGAACACCGCCGTCCGGTGGATGGCCACGAACGGCTGAAACGCGGGCCCGGTCTGCCAGGTGGTGGACCGGCCCGTGGCTATCGTGAGGCGCCCGGTCACCGACATGCGGAGTGAGTGTGCAGAGCGCGGAAGAGCTGGCCGATCCCGAGCCACCACCGCCCCCGGCCGCCGCACCGGCCGGCCTCGACGCCCCGTCAGCAACGGTCCGCGCCCGCCGTGGACACCGTTCCGTACGGGCTCTGCCGCCGCTCCCCCTTGCCGNNTGCCGCGGCGGTGGTCCTGCTGGGCGGCGGGACGGCGTGGTTGGCCCACCCGGCGGTGCAGGCGTGGCAGACGGTGTGCGTCGCCATCGTCGTCCAGGCACTGCCGTTCCTGCTGCTGGGTACGGCGCTGTCCGGAGCGATCAACGCCTTCGTCCCCGCACGGCTGTTCGTCAAGGCGCTGCCGCGCAGACCGGCCCTGGCCGTGCCCGTCGCGAGCGTCGCCGGAGTGGTGCTGCCGGGCTGCGAGTGCGCGTCCGTACCGGTGGCGGGGAGCCTGATCCGGCGCGGCGTGACGCCCGCCGCGGCCCTGACGTTCCTGCTGTCGGCACCGGCGGTCAACCCGATCGTGCTGACCTCCACGGCGGTGGCGTTCCCCGACGCCCCGGAGATGGTGGCGGCCCGGCTGCTGGCGTCGCTGCTGACGGCCGCCGCCATGGGCTGGCTGTGGCTGAGGCTGGGCCGCGAGGAATGGCTGCGGATGCCGGCCCGGCGGACCGGGCACCTGCCCGGACACGGCCGGTGGGAGGAGTTCCGGCTCGGCTTCCAGCACGACTTCCTGCACGCCGGGGGCTTCCTGGTGCTGGGCGCGATGGCCGCCGCCACCTTCAATGTGGCGGTGCCGAGTTCCGTACTGGACGCCTTCTCCGGTTCGCCCTGGCTGTCCGTGCTGTTCCTCGCCGGGCTGGCGATCGTCCTGGCGGTGTGCTCGGAGGCCGACGCGTTCGTTGCGGCCTCGCTGACCGGGTTCTCGCCCACGGCGCGGCTCGCGTTCATGGTGGTGGGGCCGATGGTCGACCTCAAGCTCATCGCTCTGCAGTCCGGCACCTTCGGACGGGGCTTCGCCGCCCGATTCTCCACCGCGACGGCGCTCGTGGCCGTCGCCACGAGCGCGCTGACCGGGTGGTGGCTGCTGTGAGGCGCAACGTCCAGGTGCTGCTGCTCGTGCTGTCGGGGGCAGGAGTACTGCACATCTCGCTGCTGAGCGATGTCTATCTGCGGTTCGTGAAGGAAGGGCTGCGCCCGCTGCTGATCGTCTCGGGAGTGCTGCTCGTCGGGCTCGGGCTGGTCGCGGCCGCGCGGGACGGCTTCCCGTTCGAGAAGCGGCCGGCTCCGCGCGCGGCGCGGGACGACGGCGGCAGGGACGGGACGGGGCACCGGCCGGGTCACGGGGCCGCGTCGGACCACGGGGACGGACATGGCCATGGTCAGACCCGCGGGCCGGGAATCGCCTGGCTGCTCTTCCTGCCCGCGCTCAGCCTGCTGTTCTTCACCCCGCCCGCGCTGGGCGCCTACACGGCGGCCCGGGAAAGCGGCGACGCGCCGTCCGAGCGGCAGGTACGGCAGTTCCCCCCGCTGCCCGCGGGTTCGTCCGTCCCACTGTCACTGACCGAGTTCCGGTTGCGCGCCGAACAGGACCGCGCGGGGAGCCTCGACGGCCGGACGGTACGGCTGACCGGCTTCGTCACACCGGCCGGGGACGGCAGCTGGTACCTGTCGCGGCTGCTGGTCAGCTGCTGTGCCGCGGACTCGCGGTCCGTGAAGGTGAGGGTGCACGGAGTGGCTCCGCCACCCGCCGACTTCTGGGTGATCGTGACGGGCCGTCGGCATCCGGAGGGTGAACCGGGCACGCCGTCCGCGGTGGCGGCGCTCGACGCGGAGCGGGTGCGGCGGGTGCCCGAACCGGCGAATCCCTATCAGGACGCGGCCCCGCCCCGGCTCTGATCACACCGCGGCGGGGCTGCGGGCGCCGGGCGGAAAGCTGGTGAGGCCCCGCGCACGGGGGAGAACGCGGGGCCTCACTGATGAAGAACGGGGAACGGACGGAAAAGGTTCCGGGTAGCCGCGAAACACTTCGGAGGGTCACCGCGTCGGAGACCGATTGTCACACCGGCCCCGTACTCTGGTGTCATGCCATCCGATAGACCGACCCCGCCAGACCGCCCGACCGCCGCCCAGGCGAATGCGGCGATCCGTGCTTTTGTGGCCGGCCGCACCTCCTGGTCGGCGGTCGACCTCGCGGAGCTGGACCGGCTCCGCGAAGTGTGGCGCCGGGCGCTGTGCGAGGAGGTCGTGGAGGCGGCGTGAGCCGCGGCCACACCCGACCGCTCCACCGAACCGCCCCGTCCCACCGCACCACCGCACCACCGCCCGGCGAAGTTCCCCCGGGCACCGACAGTGACGCGTACGGCTCCCCGTACCGCTGGGCCGCACCGCAGGGTTCGTGCCGCTGTCCGCGACGGCGTCCCTGCCGAACCCCCGCTCCCGCAGCCCGTACGGCATCCGCACCGGCCCGCACGTGGCGGAAGGCGCCTCCCGGGCCACGGGGAGACGCCTTCCGGACCGGGTCCCGGCCGGGTGCCCGCGCCTCAGCGGATGGGCATGCCCGACAGGGTGCGGGCGATGACCAGCCGCTGGATCTCGCTCGTGCCCTCGAAGATCGTGTAGATCGCGGCGTCGCGGTGCATGCGCTCCACCGGGTACTCGCGGGTGTAACCGTTCCCGCCGAGGATCTGCATGGCCTGCGCGGTGACGGTCTTGGCCACCTCGCCGGCGTAGAGCTTGGACATCGAACCCTCGGCCGACGTGAAGGGCTTGCCCGTCGCACCCATCCAGGAGGCCCGCCACACCAGCAGCCGGGCCGCGTCGATCTGGGTGCGCATGTCGGCGAGCTGGAAGGCGACGCCCTGGTTGTCGATGATCGGGCGGCCGAACTGGACGCGGGTCTTGGCGTAGTCGAGGGCCACCTCGTACGCGGCGCGGGCGATGCCGACGGCCTGGGCGCCGACCGCCGGGCGGGATGCCTCGAAGGTGGCCATGGCCGCGTTCTTGACCCGCTCGCCGCCGGTCCTCGCGCGCTCGTGGGCCCGGGCCAGGCGCTCGTCGAGCTTCTCCTTGCCGCCGAGCAGGCAGTGACCGGGGATGCGGACGTCCTCGAGGACGACCTCGGCCGTGTGCGACGCGCGGATGCCGTGCTTCTTGAACTTCTGCCCCTGGGACAGGCCCGGCGTGGCGGGCGGCACGATGAAGGACGCGTGGCCCTTGGTGCCGAGTTCGGCGTCGACGACGGCCACGACAACGTGGACGTTGGCTATGCCGCCGTTGGTCGCCCAGGTCTTGGTGCCGTTGAGGACCCACTCGTCCTTGGCCTCGTCGTAGACGGCGCGGGTGCGCATCGCCGAGACGTCGGAGCCGGCGTCGGGCTCGGAGGAGCAGAAGGCGGCGAGCTTCACGTCGTCGGCGTCGCCGTACATCTGGGGAACCCAGGTGCCGATCTGCTCCTCGGTGCCGTTGGCGAGCACGCCGACGGCGGCCAGGCCGGTGCCGACGATGGCGAGGCCGATGCCCGCGTCACCCCAGAACAGCTCCTCCATCGTCATGGCGATGCCGAGACCGGTGGGGTCGAAGAACTGCTGGGCGTAGAAGTCCAGGGAGTAGAGGCCGATCTTGGCGGCCTCCTGGATGACGGGCCATGGCGTCTCTTCGCGCTCGTCCCACTCCGCCGCCGCCGGCCGCATGACGTCCGCGGCGAAGCCGTGGATCCAGTCCCGGACGGCCTTCTGGTCGTCGTTGAGATCCAGCGTGAACTCAGCCATGTTTCCCCTCCACCTGATTGTTACTTCGGGTAACGCTATCATGTTACCCGCGAGTAGATAATGTCAAGCGAGCGTGCACTGCCCGCCTTCGAAGGACCCGGGTGTTACGTTGCGCAGGGGAACGGCCAGGTGTGGACGGGGCGGGGAGAAACGATGGAGACCAGCCAGCGGCAGGACCAGCAGCGTGCGGCGGAGCGCCGGCGCAAGGAGCTGCTGGAAGCGGCTGACCGGGTGGTTCTGCGCGACGGACCCGGCGCCTCGATGAACGCGATCGCCGCCGAGGCCGGCATCACCAAGCCCATCCTCTACCGGCACTTCGGCGACAAGGGCGGACTGTACCGGGCCCTCGCCGTGCGGCACACCGACGGGCTGCTGGCCGGCCTGCGAGCCGCTCTCGACGCCCCCGCCGACCGCCGATCCCGGGTCGAGCGCACCCTGGACACCTACCTCGCGGCCATCGAGGCCCGGCCGCAGGTCTACCGCTTCCTCATGCATCCCGGCGAGGAGGCCGGCCCCACCGACCCCGGCTTCGAGTCGGGGCGGCACTCGGCCCCGCTGCTGCGCCGGATGGGCGAGGAACTCGCTCAGGTCATCGCCGAGCGCGTCGACCTCGGCACCGGCGGCGAGGAGCTGGCCCGGGTCTGGGGACACGGCATCGTCGGCATGATGCACGCGGCCGGTGACTGGTGGTTGCGGGAACGTCCCTGCACGCGCGAGGTGTTGGTGCACCACCTCGCCGACCTGCTGTGGGGCCGGCTGGCCGCGGCGGGCGACCGGACCGGCGGCCCCGGCTTCTGAGCGCACGCCGGGCGTACGGGATTCCGGGCCGTACGGGATTCCCGCCGCACGGCATTCCGACCGCCGCGGACGCAGACCGGACGGGCCGTACGCGTCACCGCCGCTACGCTCGCGGCCTCCGGACCCCCGGGCTCCGTACGGCTACCGCTACCTCTGCCGCTGACCGCTGCCGCTATCCCTGACCGCTGCCGCCCCAGTGCGCCCGGCGGACCGCGCGCAGCGCCCTGCGTCGGCGGATCCCGGTGAGCCGGTCCAGGAAGACCCCGCCGTCGAGATGATCCGTCTCGTGCTGCAGGCACCGCGCGAAGAAGCCGCTGCCGGTCACGCGGACCGGCGCGCCCGTACGGTCCGTCCCCTCCACCACCGCGTGGTCGTAGCGGCGGGTCCCGGCCTCCAGGCCCGGCAGCGAGAGGCAGCCCTCCGGGCCGGTGACCGACACCCCGCCCGTCTCCACGAGCCGAGGGTTGACGACATGTCCGAGGTGCCTGCGGTCCTCGTCGTCAGGGCAGTCGTGGACGAACACCTGCAGCGGCACGCCGATCTGATTCGCCGCGAGGCCCACGCCCCGGGCCGCGTACATGCTGGCGAACATGTCCTCCACCAGCCGCGAGAGCTCGGCGTCAAACGAGGTGACCTCTTCGCAGGGCGCGTGCAGCACCCGGTCGCCCAGCAGCCGCACCGGCCGTACTGAGCCCGAACTGCCGGGGATCGAACTGTGTCGCATGGCCTTAGAGTACGGTCCGCGCCGCCTTGGACGGGTCGGCCGGGTGGCGGGGTTCGGGCCTGCGGCCGGACCTCGATAGGCTGAGCACGACCGAAGCTTCCCGGCCCGGCGATTCGGCGCGGAGGGGAGCGTTCCACCCGGCGGGCCGGGGGCGGGGTGCGGCGCCGGATGCAAGGAGGAACAAGGACGATGGCAGGCAACTCGGAGCCGCTGTCGCCGCGGGCCAAACTGGCCGTGACGGCGGGCAGAGCCGCAGCGGCGGCATCACGTGCGGTGGGCCGCGGCAGCGGGTCGGTGATCGGCGGCAAGGTCGCGCTGAGGCTCGACCCCGATCTGCTGGCCCGGCTGGCAGGACACCTGGACGTGGTCCTGGTGTCCGCAACCAACGGCAAGACCACGACCACCCGGCTGATCGCCGAGGCGCTGCGGGCCAGCGGGCCGGTGGTGTCCAACGCGCTGGGCGCGAACATGCCCGCGGGCATCACCTCCGCGCTCGCCGGCGGCTCGGACGCCAAGTTCGGCGTCATCGAGGTCGATGAGAAATATCTCGCCGGGGTCGCCCGGGACGTCACTCCCAAGGCCATCGCGCTGCTCAATCTCTCCCGCGACCAGCTCGACCGCGCCGCGGAGACCCGGATGCTCGCCGAGAAGTGGCGCGAGGGCCTGGCCGGCAACAAGGCGATGGTGATCGCCAACTGTGACGACCCGCTGATCGCGTGGGCCGCCTCCTCCTCGGCCAACGTCGTCTGGGTCGCGGCCGGCCAGGAGTGGAAGGACGACGCCTGGTCCTGCCCGTCCTGCGGCGGCGTGCTCCAGCGCCCCGGCGACGACTGGGTCTGCGGCGACTGCGGCTTCCGCCGCCCCCTCCCGAGCTGGGCGCTGACCGGCGACTACGTACTGGACCCGAACGGCTCGGCGTGGCCGATCAACCTCCAGCTCCCCGGCCGGGCCAACAAGGCCAACGCCACCACCTCGGCCGCCGTCGCGGCGCACTTCGGCGTGCCGCCGCAGGTTGCCCTGGAGCGGATGTACGGGGTGCAGGCGGTCGCCGGCCGGTACGACGTCGTCACCTTCCACGGCCGCGAGCTGCGGCTGCTGCTGGCGAAGAACCCGGCCGGCTGGCTGGAGACGTTCTCCCTGATCGACCCGCCCCCCACCCCGGTGATCCTCTCCGTCAACGCCCGCGGCGCCGACGGCACGGACACCTCCTGGCTGTGGGACGTCGACTACCCCCGGCTCGCCGGCCACCCGATCTTCGTGATCGGCGACCGCAAGCTGGACCTCGCCGTACGGCTGGAGGTCGCGGGGCTCGACTTCCGGGTCTGCGAGACGGCCGACGAGGCCGTGCAGGCGGCGCCGCCCGGCCGGATCGAGGTCATCGCCAACTACACCGCCTTCCAGGACCTGCGCCGCATGGTGGGCAACTGACCCGGCCCGTCCGCGGTGCCGGGACCGTCCGGTACCGCCCTCCCCCGCCGCCCACCTGCACCTCCGGGCCCCGACGACCGAACCGCCCCCCGAATCCCTGAGGATTGCGAGTATGAGCAACAGCAGCCTGCGCCTGGTCTGGATCTACCCCGACCTCCTGAGCACGTACGGCGACCAGGGCAACGCCCTGGTGGTGGAGCGGCGGGCCCGGCAGCGCGGCCTGGACGTGACCCGGGTGGACGTCCGCAGCGACCAGCCGCTGCCCACCTCCGGTGACATCTACCTGATCGGCGGCGGGGAGGACCGGCCGCAGCGGCTGGCGGCCGAGCGGCTGCGCCGCGACGGCGGGCTCAACCGCGCGGTCGCCAACGGCGCGATCGTCTTCTCCGTCTGCGCCGGCTACCAGATCCTCGGCCACGAGTTCATCAACGACCTGGGTGAGCGCGAGCCGGGCCTCGGCCTCCTCGACGTGGTCAGCACCCGCGGCGAGGCAGGCCGGTGCGTCGGCGACGTACTGGCGGACATCGACCCGCAGCTGGGCCTGCCCCCGCTGACGGGCTTCGAGAACCACCAGGGCATCACTCACCTCGGCCCCACCGCCCGCGCCCTCGCCCGGGTGCGCTTCGGCAAGGGCAACGGCACGGGCGACGAGACCGAGGGCGCGTGGAACGACACCGTCTTCGGCACGTACATGCACGGCCCGGTGCTGGCCCGAAACCCGCAGATCGCCGACATGCTGCTCAAGCTGGCGCTCGACGTGAACGCACTGCCGCCGGCCAACGACCGCTGGTACGAGGCGCTGCGCGAGGAGCGCATCGCGGCGGCCTCCCAGCCGGCCTGAGGTCCGCTCTGCGGACGGCCGCCGCCCCCGCCGCCCTGCGCTTGTAGGGTGGCGGGGATCCAACCGGACGACGCGGTCCGGTCTCCGGTTGAGCTGCGAAGGTCAAACACGCGATGCGCATTGGTGTGCTCACTTCCGGTGGCGACTGCCCCGGTCTGAACGCCGTCATCCGGTCGGTCGTGCACCGCGCCGTGGCGGACCACGGTGACGAGGTCATCGGCTTCCAGGACGGTTGGCGGGGCCTCCTCGAGTGCGACTACCGAGAGCTCGACCTGGACGCGGTGGGCGGCATCCTGGCCCGCGGCGGCACCATCCTGGGCTCCTCCCGCGTACAGCCGGCGCATCTGCGCGACGGCGTCGAGCGGGCGAGGGGCCACGTGGCCGAGCTGGGCCTGGACGCGATCATCCCGATCGGCGGCGAGGGCACGCTCAAGGCGGCGCGGATGCTGTCCGACGCCGGGCTGCCGATCGTCGGCGTGCCCAAGACCATCGACAACGACATCTCCGGCACCGATGTGACCTTCGGCTTCGACACCGCCGTGGGCGTCGCCACCGAGGCGCTGGACCGGCTGAAGACCACCGCCGAGTCGCACCAGCGAGTCATGATCGTCGAGGTGATGGGGCGGCACACCGGCTGGATCGCGCTGCACTCCGGCATGGCCGCGGGCGCGCACGCTATCGTCGTACCCGAACGGCCGTTCGACATCGAAGAGCTGACCACGCTGGTCGGCAAACGCTTCTCGGCGGGCAAGAAGTTCGCCATCGTGGTGGTCGCGGAGGGCGCCAAGCCGCGCGCGGGGTCGATGGAGTTCGACATCGGCAAGAAGGACATGTACGGGCACGAGCGGTTCGCCGGCGTCGCCCGGCAGCTCTCCGACGAGCTGGAGCGCCGGCTCGGCAAGGAGGCGCGCCCCGTGATCCTCGGGCATGTCCAGCGCGGCGGCACCCCCACGGCGTACGACCGGGTGCTCGCCACCCGCTTCGGCTGGCACGCGGTGGAGGCGGCGCACCGCGGCGACTTCGGAAAACTCACGGCGCTGCGCGGCACCGACATCGTGCTGGTACCGATAGCCGAGGCCGTCGAGACCCTCAAGACGGTGCCACCCGAGCGGTACGCCGAGGCCGAGACGGTGCTGTGATCCGCTGACGCGGCGACGCGAGGACACCAGGGGCCGCCCCCGGCCGGAGTTCCGGCCGGGGGCAGTCCTACTCTGGTCCGAGCGGGCGGGCGCGACAGAGGAGAGACGTGATGGACCACAGCGGACACGGCATGACCATGGATCTGCCGCCGTTCACGCTGGGCCGCGGCCTGGAGTTCTCGGGCGAGCCGTTCTTCCTCATCGGCTGCGTGCTGGCGCTGCTGCTCTACGGCTCGGCCGTGGTACGGCTGCGGCGGCGCGGCGACGCCTGGCCCGTGGGCCGTACGGTCTCCTGGGTGATCGGGGTGCTCACCGTCGCGCTGGTGATGTGCACCCGGCTCAATGACTACGGCATGGTCATGTTCAGCGTGCACATGGTCCAGCACATGGTGATCAGCATGGTCTCACCGGTGCTGCTGCTGCTCGGCGCGCCGGTGACCCTCACCCTGCGGGCGCTGCCGTCCGCCGGCCGCGGCCGCACGGGACCGCGTGAGCTGCTGGTGGCACTGCTGCACAGCCGTCTGCTGCGGACCGTCTCACATCCGGTCTTCACCATCCCGCTGTTCATCGCCAGCCTGTACGCGCTCTACTTCACGCCGATCTTCGACTTCCTGATGGGCAGCACGGTCGGGCACATCGCGATGATGGTGCACTTCCTGGCGGTCGGCCTGGTCTTCTTCTGGCCCATCATGGGCGTGGACCCGGGACCGCACCGGCCGGGGTACGTGATGCGGATGCTGGAGCTCTTCGCCGGCATGCCGTTCCACGCGTTCTTCGGCATCGCGCTGATGATGGCCTCCGAGCCGATGGTGATGTCGTACGCCGATCCCCCGGTGTCGCTCGGGCTGGACGCGCTGGCCGACCAGAACGCCGCGGGCGGTATCGCGTGGGCGTTCAGTGAGGTCCCCTCCGTCATCGTGCTCGTGGCGCTGCTCTTCCAGTGGCACCGCTCCGAGGAGCGGGAGGCGCGCCGCTCGGACCGGGCCGCCGACCGCGACGGGGACCAGGAACTGGTGGCCTACAACGCCTATCTGGCCTCTCTCGAGGCCCGCAGCCACTAGTGTCTCGTGATCCTGTT
>DOWQ01000395.1 GCA_003519485.1 Streptomyces sp.
CGCGCGGCCCGGGGCAGGCTGCGCCACCGTGGACGTACGGCCGTACGGTCTGCAAGCGGCGGACGTGGAGGTGACGCGGATGGAACCGGCGGCGGCGCTGGACCGGATCGCCTTTCTGCTGGAGCGCGCCCAGGCCCCGACCTACCGGGTGCGCGCGTTCCGTACGGCCTCTGCGGCGGTCACGGAGATGGCCGCCGGCGAGGTGGAGCGGCGGGCGGCGGACGGCTCGCTGGAGTCGGTGCGGGGGATCGGGCCCAAGACCGCGAAGGTCGTACGGGAGGCGCTGGCGGGCGGCCTGCCCGGCTATCTGGAGCGTCTGGAGTCGGAGCTGGGGGCTCCGGTCACCGAGGGCGGTGCGAAGCTGCGCGCGGCGCTGCGCGGCGACTGCCATCTGCACTCGGACTGGTCGGACGGCGGCAGCCCCATCGAGGAGATGGCACGCACCGCGGCGGAACTGGGCCACGAGTGGGCCGCGCTGACGGACCACTCGCCCCGGCTGACGGTCGCCCGCGGCCTGTCGGCCGAACGGCTGCTCGAACAGCTCGACGTGGTGGCGGAGGTGAACGAACGGCTGGCGCCGTTCCGGCTGCTGACCGGCATCGAGTGCGACATCCTCCTCGACGGCTCGCTCGACCAGGACCCCGAACTGCTGGACCGGCTCGACCTGGTCGTCGGCTCCGTCCACTCCAAACTGCGCATGGAGCCGGCGGCGATGACCCGGCGGATGGTCCGGGCCGTACGGAACCCGCTCGTCGATGTGCTCGGCCACTGCACCGGGCGGCTGCTCTCGGGCCGCGGCCGGCCCGAATCCGAGTTCGACGCGGACCAGGTCTTCGCCGCCTGCGCGGAGACCGGCACGGCCCTGGAGATCAACAGCCGGCCGGAGCGTCTCGACCCGCCGCGCCGGCTGCTGCGCCGGGCGGTGGAGGACCCGGGCGTGCTCTTCGCCGTCGACACGGACGCCCACGCGCCCGGCCAGCTCGACTGGCAGATCAACGGCTGCGCCCGCGCGGAGGAGTGCGGGGTTCCGGCCGGACGGGTCGTCAACACCTGGACGGCCGAACAGCTGCTCGACTGGACCCGTACCCGTGAGCCGCCCAGCGGGTGACGCCTGGCGCCGACGGTTTCGGACGTGACCGATCCGGTTACCGAGAACGTGTTCGCCGGGCTGGGAGGTCATGCATTCATGGACGCACCGGGGCACACGACCCCCGTCACCCTGCACGTCAACACGGAGCCGCGGGAACTGGTGGTCGACAACCGGACCACCGTCCTGGACGCCCTGCGCGAGCAGCTGGACCTGACCGGCGCGAAGAAGGGCTGCGACCACGGACAGTGCGGTGCCTGCACGGTGCTCGTCGACGGGGTGCGGATGAACAGCTGCCTGCTGCTGGCGGTGGCCCACGACGGCGCCCGGATCACGACGGTGGAGGGGCTGGCGCAGGACGCCCGGCTGCATCCACTGCAGGAGGCGTTCCTGGCCCGGGACGCGTTCCAGTGCGGCTACTGCACGCCCGGTCAGCTCTGCTCGGCCGCCGGGATGCTGGAGGAGATGGCCGGCGGCAGGCCGAGCGCCGTGACCGGTCCGGAGCACCCAGCCGGGATGCCGGTGCCGGCCCGGGACGCGGAGATCCGGGAGCGGATGAGCGGCAACATCTGCCGCTGCGCCGCGTATGTGAACATCGTCCGCGCGATCGACGACGCCGCGCGGGCCGGCACCGTGCCCGCTGACCGCGAGCCGGAAGGGGGCGCCCGGTGAAAGCCTTCCGCTACGAGCGCGCGACCGAGGCCGAGGCGGCCGTGACGGCCCTGGGCGCCTCCCCCGCGGCCCGCTACCTGGGGGGCGGCACCAACCTCGTCGACCTGATGAAGCTCGGCGTCGAATGCCCCGACCTGCTGGTGGACGTGAGCCGGCTGCCGCACACCGCCGTCGAGCACACCGTCGCCGGCGGGCTGCTGATCGGTGCTGCCGTCAGCAACAGCGACCTGGCCGCCGACCACGCGGTGCGCACCCGCTATCCGGTGCTCTCGCAGGCGCTGCTGGCGGGCGCGTCCGGTCAGCTGCGCAACACGGCCACGATCGGCGGCAACCTCCTCCAGCGCACCCGCTGCCTGTACTTCCAGGACGTGGGCAAGCCCTGCAACAAGCGGGAGCCGGGCAGCGGCTGCCCGGCCCGGGAGGGCGTGCACCGCGACCTGGCCGTGCTCGGCGCCTCCGAGCACTGCGTGGCCACGCACCCGTCCGACATGGCCGTCGCGCTCGCCGCGCTGGACGCGGGCGTACACGTGCTGACCCGGTCGGGGGCGCGGACCATTCCGGTGACCGAACTCCACCGGCTGCCCGGTGACCACCCCGAACGCGACACCGTCCTCGCGCACGGGGACCTGATCACCCATGTCGAGCTGACCGACCTGCCGGAGGCCGCGAACTCCGCCTACCGCAAGGTGCGGGACCGCGCCTCGTACGCCTTCGCACTCGCCTCCGTGGCCGCCGCGCTGACCGTGGAGAACGGCACCGTACGCCAGGTGCGGCTCGCCTTCGGCGGATTGGCGGCCAAGCCCTGGCGGGCCCGGACCGCCGAGACGCGGCTGACCGGGGAACCGGCCACCGCCGAGTTCTTCAACCGTGCCGTCGACGCGGAACTCGCGGCGGCCGAGCCGCTGCGGGACAACGCCTTCAAGGTCCCGCTCGCCCGGAGTCTGGCCGTGCGGACGCTGACCGAACTGGCCTCCCGGCAGCCCGCGGGCACCGGCCGTCCCCCGGAGACCCGATGAACGCCACCGACCGGCTCGGCGACCCCGTGGCCCGCCTGGAGGGCCGGGAGAAGGTGACCGGTACGGCCCGGTACGCCACCGAACACCCGCTCGAAGGCTGCGCGTACGCCTGGCCGGTGCCCGCGACGATCGCCAAGGGCGCGGTCACGGCGGTCGACACCGAGGCCGCTCTCGCGGAGCCCGGGGTGCTCGCCGTGCTCACCCACGAGAACGCGCCCCGGCTCGGCGACCCGGACGACGCCACCCTCCTCGTCCTGCAGTCCCCGCGGGTCGCGCACCGCGGGCAGTACGTCGCGCTGGCCGTGGCGGAGACCCTGCAGTCCGCGCAGTCGGCCGCCGCCGCGGTGCGCGTCAGCTACGCGCCCGAGCCGCACGACGTCCTGCTCGACGCCGGCCACCCGGGCATGTACGCCCCGGAGAAGGTCAACGGCGGCTTCCCCTCCGACCGGGTGCGCGGCGACTTCGACATGGCGTTCGAGGCGTCGGAGATCCGGCTCGACGAGATCTACCGCATCCCGCCGCTCCACAACCACCCGATGGAGCCGCACGCCTCCACCGCCGTCTGGGACGGCCCGCGGCTGCGGGTGTACGACTCCAGCCAGGGGGCGAGCACGGTCCGGGTGGCCCTCGCCACGCTGTTCGACATGGAGGAGGAGCTGATCAGCGTCGTCTCCGACCACGTCGGCGGAGGGTTCGGCTCCAAGGGCACCCCCCGGCCGCAGGTGGTGCTCGCGGCCATGGCTGCCCGCGAGACCGGCCGGCCGGTCAAGCTCGCCCTGCCGCGCAACCAGCTGGCCGCCGTGGTCGGCCACCGGGCCGCGACCGCGCAGCGGGTACGCATCGGGGCCGACGGGAGCGGACGGATCTCGGCGCTCGGACACGAGGTGTTCACCTACAGCTCCACCATCAAGGAGTTCACCGAGCAGTCCGCGACGCCGTCCCGGACGATGTACGCCAGCCCGCACAGCCGTACGACCCACCGGCTCACCCGGCTGGACGTGCCGACCCCCTCCTGGCTGCGCGCGCCCGGCGAGTGCTCCGGCATGTTCGCGCTGGAGTCGGCGATGGACGAACTGGCCATCGCCTGCCGGATCGACCCCGTCGAGCTGCGGCTGCGCAACGACACGGTCAAGGAGCCCGACTCCGGGCGGCCGTTCACCAGCCGGCAGCTGGCCGCCTGCCTGCGCGAGGGGGCGCTGCGCTTCGGCTGGCAGGGCCGCGACCCACGCCCGGCGTCGCGCCCCGAGGGCCGGCTGCTCATCGGCACCGGGGTCGCCGCCTCCGGCTACCCGGCCGAGGTCGGCCCCTCACAGGCGGAGGCGTGCGCCGACGCCACCGGCGGCTACCGGATCCGGGTCGACGCCACGGACATCGGCACCGGGGCGCGTACGGTGCTCGCCCAGATCGCGGCCGACGCCCTCGGTGCGCCGCTGGACCGGGTCCGTATCGAGATCGGGTGCAGCGACCTGCCCAAAGGCCCGGTGGCGGGCGGGTCCGCGGGGACCGCGTCCTGGGGCTGGGCGGTGCACAAGGCGTGCCGGGCCCTGCTGGCCGCGCTGGCCGAGCACAGCGGGCCGCTCCCGGAGGACGGGCTGTCGGTGCACGCCGACACGGCCGAGGACGTGGCGGGAGCGTCCCACGACTACGCCCGCCGGGCCTTCGGCGCCCAGTTCGCCGAGGTCCAGGTGGACATGGACACCGGGGAGACCCGGGTGCGGCGGCTGCTCGGGGTGTTCGCGGCCGGGCGGATCCTCAACGCCCGTACGGCGCGCTCCCAGTTCATCGGGGGCATGACGATGGGTCTGTCGATGGCGCTGATGGAACACAGCACGATGGACGCGGAGTTCGGTGACCACCCCGAGCGTGACCTGGCCTCCTACCACGTGGCCGTGCACGCCGACGTGCCGGACGTCCGGGTGCACTGGCTCGAGGAGGAGGACAGCCGGCTCAACCCGATGGGCTCCAAGGGCATCGGGGAGATCGGCATCGTGGGCACGGCGGCTGCCGTCACCAGCGCCGTCCACCACGCCACCGGGGTACGGGTCCGTACGCTGCCGGTGCTCCCGGAGTCGCTGCTGCCGGGGCTCGCGGAGTGGCAGCGGCCGGCGGGCGGCTGAGCCTCGGGCCGGTCCGCCTCCCGGCGCGGGCGCACAGAGGCGGGCGCCGGGCTCGGGC
>DOWQ01000183.1 GCA_003519485.1 Streptomyces sp.
CTGCCGCCGTACCGGCCCCGGGCGAGCGGGCCGGCGCGGCGGGCGGCGGGCCGGGGCTGCGCTACTTGACGGTCACGGTCGCTTCGGCCGATGCGTGGTCACCGGCCTTGAAGCTGACCGTGGAGGTGGAGCCGGGGGCTGCGGCGCTGTCCACGTTGAGCTGGACCCAGACCTTGATGTCCTGGTGGGCGTCGAGGTTGAGCTCGACGTCCTTGCAGGTGAGGGTCTTGCTGTCGGTCGACTTCTCGCACGGGTGCTTCCGCTGCGGGCCGAAGGGGTCCTTCCAGGAGAACAGCTCCGCGTTGGGGAAGGCCAGTCCGTCCCCGGCGGTGAGGGTGACCGTCTGCTTGCCGACCGGGTCCTTGCCGCTGTTGCTGATCAAGGCCTCCGGGAACACCGACTGGCCGGGGGCGGCCGGGTCCGGGTCCTTGGGCACGGTCACCGCGAGCTGGGCCCGGTCGCCCGCGTTCGCCAGGCCGGGGAGCTTCCACAGCTTGCCGGCGCCGCGGTCCGTCACGTAGACGTTGCCGCTGCGGTCGACGACCGCGCCGTCGTTCTTGCCCATGCCGGTGGCGACCACGCGACGGGAGCCGTCGACGGGGTTCACCGCGTACAACTTGTCCGAGTAGTCCGTGCCGTAGAGCGTGCCGGAGGCGTCCAGGGCCAGGCCGTTGAGCTTGGCGTCGAGGGCGATCTCGCACTTCCGGCCGGTGACCGGGTCGACCGACCAGACGTGTCCGGCGCTGTCGGAGACGTAGATGTGACCGTCAGCAGGATTGACGGCCAGGCCGTCGGCCTTGCCGAGGCCGCTCGCGACCGTGCGCACGGTGCGGTCCGCGAGCTTCACCTCGTACAGCTTCCCGCCGCCGGTGTCGGCGACATAGGCGTTGCCCTTGCCGTCCAGGCCGAGGCCGTACGCCTTGCCGAGGCCGTCCGCCACGGTGCGCTTGGTGCCGTCCGCGAGCTTGACCTCGTAGAGGATTCCGGCCGTGTGGTCGGTGACGTAGGCGTTGCCCTCGCCGTCGTCGAGGGCGACGCTCTCCAGATGGCCGAGGCCGCTGATGACAGCCCGCTGGTTCTGTCCGTCGGGGTCCATCTCGTAGAGGGTCTTGGTCGCGTTGGTGGTGACGACATAGACCTTGCCGGTGGTCTCGTCCACGGCGACGCCGTCGGCGTTCGGCACGGTGGTGCTGACCGCGACGCAACCGTCCGAGGGACAGCTGCGCGGGGTCTCCGCCTGCGGGGCGGCGGCCTGCGAGGTGTCCGACTGCGGGGCGGCGGTCTCCGGAACGGCCGGCTTCGGAGCGTCGGACGGAGCGGCCGGCTTCGCGGCGTCGGGCGATGCGGCCGGGGCGGGCTCGCCGAGGGTGAAGGCGGTGGCCGGGGCGGCTATGCCGGTGGTCAGGGCTGTCACGGCGAGCGCCGCGGCTGTCCAGGTCCGCCTGTGGGTCGATGGCCTGGTGGGTGGCCGGGGCGGTGTCGGGGTGGTGGTGGCGCGCATGGTGGCGCTCCTCTCTGCGGTGGAAATGCGCGAATGCGGTGAGGCGCGGTCGGTTCTCGATGCGGGCGATGCCCGGTGCGGGTGCGGGTGCGAGGTGCCGAGTACGGGCGTGCAGGCGCTCAGTGCGGCGTACGGCGGCTGCGCGCGGCGGCTGTGTGCGGCGCGCGGCAGGGGCCCGGAGGCCGGCTCCGGTGGGGCGCCCCCGTCACTGCTGACGGGGGCGCCCGGAGAGTGCCGGGACGGCCAGGACTACTCCGCCAGGTGGTTGGACGAGCAGGCGAGCTGCTCCCGGGTGCCGATCGCGGAGACCCGCTTCTCGAGCACCAGCTCGGCCAGCCGGGGCTCGCTGGAGTACGCCTGGATGTCGGCGCACCTGCCGGTGTAGTTCCCGTTGTCGTAGAGGTGGACGGCGTTGTTGGTGTTGTTGAAGACCGACATGGCCTTGTCGTTGGCGGTGGAGTCCATGACGAACACGGAGCCGTAGTAGGCCCAGATCATGCCGCCGCGCGGCTCGTCGAGGTTGAACCGCTCGAACTCGTACAGACAGGTCGCGTCGACCGGGCAGGCCATCAGGCCGCTGCCGCGCATCGACACGTTCGGCGGGTCGTCGGCGGCCGCGGTCCCGGGGAGCATTGCGGTGGCGGCGAGAGCGACGGCCGCGGCGGCGGCCAGCCGCAGTCGGTTGGGTGTGGTGCGCATGGGGATGTCTCCTGTTCGGGTGGGGCGGGGGGACGCGGCGGGGCCGGCGGGCCTGGACCTGGGCCTGGGCAGGGGCCGAGGCCGGGGCCCGGGCCGTGTCAGCTGCGGCACTGGAGCGCCGGCAGGGTGGAGGCGGAGCTGATCGCGTTGACCATGTCGTGCACGTTGAGGTCGGCGTGCACCGAGTACGGCGGCAGCAGCAGGCACTGGGTGGTCGAGTACAGCCAGTCCCGGTAGACGCTGATCGTGTCGTCGGTGTTGTTGTAGACCGAGTCGGCCCGGTCACCACCGCCGGTGATGTGCAGGTTCTTGTAGGTGCCGCTGTAGGCCCAGATCTCGCCGGTGGGGACGCCCTTGTTGAAGTTCGGGAGGTCGTAGAGGCAGTAGCGGTCCTCCGGGCACGCCTCCGGCCCCTGGCCGGTCTTCTTCTCGAACGAGCTGGGTCCGGGGCCGACATCGGCCGCGGCGGGGGCAGCGGACGCGGCGAAAGTGCCGAGGGCGAGGAATGCGGATGCGGCCGTGGCGGCCAGCATGCGGCGGGTGTTGCCCATAGCAATTCCCTTTCTTTTCGTGGATTCCGGGTACGCGGTTCGGTCTGCGCACTTCCATCACGAAAAGGCAGGGGTCCGGCACCCGGCAATAAAAGGGCAAGGGCGTTGGCCATTCCGCTCACCTTTTCTGGCCGAGGCGCTGCGACATCCGGCCGGAATTCACGAGTCACCTGCGCCGCGCCGGTCCCGACCCTTTCCGCCCCGCCCGGGGCCACGGCGACGGCGACGAACGGCGAGCGGGACGACGACCGCACCTCTCCCGGGCGCGCTGATTAAAATTCCATCGGATGATTCTGCTTGTCCTCGCGCCGCCACCTGCGGCACCGGACAAAGCACCCGGGCGTTGCGAACATGAGGCAATGATTGCGAAAGAACTCCGGACATACTGTCGCACCGATGGCCCGTCACCGGCTGGGGATTTGTGCACTGTGTCGCTTGTTGTGCATTACGGCACCGGCCATGCTGGATCAAGCGGTCCGGATAAAACCGGAATTCCGTTCGGCCTGCCGTTCCGCCATTTCGAACCCCCAAACAGGAGTGGTGATCGTGACGCTCGAAACGACCCCCAGCGCTTCTTCCGACGCCTGCCGTCCGCCCCTGCTGGCTCCGGCCGCCCGCACCCTGCTCGACCGCGCGGCGGACCTGGCGCAGTACGTGCTGACGGAGCCGGCGGCGGCCGCCGCGGACCGTGCGGTG
>DOWQ01000181.1 GCA_003519485.1 Streptomyces sp.
CGGCAGGGCTTTCCTGCGTTCACCACCCATGAACGTGAGAGAACCCCGCCGACTGTGTCCGCTCCCGCAGGAGTCCTAGAGTGGCTGAATGCGCTACGACTTGGTCATTTTCGACAACGACGGCGTCCTCGTGGACAGTGAGCCGATCTCGAACCGGACCCTGGCGGCCTACCTGACGGAGCTGGGCCACCCCACCACGTACGAGGACTCGGTACGCGACTACCTCGGCTCGGCCATGCACCGCATCCACGACCTGGTCCTGGAGCGCTCGGGCCGCCGGCTGCCGGAAGGTTTTGACGAGACCTTCCACCAGCGTGCCTTCGACGCCTTCCGCGCGGACCTCCTTCCCGTCGACGGCGCGGCCGAGGTCCTGGAGCGGCTCGCCGCCGACGGCGTTCCGTACTGTGTCGCCTCCTCCGGGAGTCACGAGCGGATCCGGGTCACCCTGCGGATCACCGGGCTCGGCGGGTACTTCACCGAGGACCGGATCTTCAGCTCCCAGGACGTCGGGCGGGGCAAGCCGGCCCCGGACCTTTTCCTGCACACCGCCGCCTCCCTCGGCGTACCCCCCGGGCGCTGTGCCGTGATCGAGGACAGCCCGCTGGGCGTACGAGCCGCGACGGCCGCCGGGATGGACGTGTACGGGTTCGCCGCCATGACCCCGGCCGCGAAACTCGCGGACACCACCGCGCTGTTCACCCGCATGGCGCAGCTGCTCGAGCTGCTGGCACCGGCCGCCGGCCCCCCGCGGCGGGGCGGCCACGGCCCCATCGCCACTCAGTCGTAGCCCGCGGCCGTACGGCCCCGTACGCTCCTCGTCCATGGACCCGGGGCTCCGGCACGGCAGGGCCGCGCTGGCGGCCGCCTTCTTCTCGCAAGGCGCCGTCTTCGCCCTGCTCGTGACGCGGATTCCGGCGCTCCAGGACCGCTACGGCATCCCCGACGCGATCCTGCCGGTCTTCCTCGCGGCGGTGCCCGTCCTCGCCGGGGTCGGCAGCGTGACCACCGAGCGGCTGGTGCGGCGGATGCGCGCCGGCACGCTACTGCGCTGGTCCCAGCCGGTCGTCGGCCTGTCCCTGCTGGGGGCGGGCGCCGGGGGCTCGGTGGTGGAACTGGCCGTCGCGCTGGGAGCCTTCGGGCTCGCGGTCGGGGCGCTGGACGCGTCCATGAACATGCTCGGAGTGCGGCTCCAGCGTGCGTACGGGCGCAGCATCATGCTCGGCTTCCACGCCGCGTACAGCCTCGGCGGGATCTGCGGCGCAACGCTGGCCTGGGCCGGGGCCGAAGGGGAGCTGTCGCTTGCGGCGCTGTACGGGCCGGTGGTGGCGGTGCTCGTGCCCGTGGTGCTGGTCGCGAGCCGCTGGTACGCCGACCTGGCGGGAGCGGGAGCGGGAGAAGGGCCGAACGCGGGAGAGGCACAGGCCACAGCGCGGGCTCCCGCCGCCCGGGCCGTCTCCATGCGGCCGCTGCTGCCGCTGTGCCTGGTGATGGCCTGCGCGTACATCGGGGACTCGACCGTCTCCAACTGGAGCGCCGGTTACCTCCTGGACGTCCTCGGGGGTTCGGAGGCGCTCGCCACCGTTCCGTACAACGTCTACATGATCACCACCCTCCTCGGCCGTGCCGTCGGCGACATCGGGGTGCGGCGCTTCGGCGCGGTGACGGTCGTACGGTGCGGAACGCTGCTCGCCGCCACCGGCTTCGGGGTGGTCGCGGCGGCGCCCGGGGCATGGACCGGAATTCTCGGCTTCACCCTGCTCGGCCTCGGGCTGTGCGTGATCGTGCCGCAGACCTTCGCCGCCGCGGGACGGCTCTACCCGGGTGGGTCCGACGCGGCGGTCGCGCGCCTCAACATCTTCAACTACGTCGGCTTCCTGATCGGCTCCCCGCTGGTCGGCGCGCTGGGTGACGTCTGGAACCCGCGCGGCGCGATGCTCGTGCCGATGTGCCTGGTGCTGGTGACGCTGTTCCACGCCCGGTCGTTCGCCCCTCAACCGGACCGATACGGTGACGGGCATGAGCGGCCGCGCACAGCTGATGTGGGACGAGTCAGTGACGAGCTATGACTTCGGCTCCGGTCATCCGATGGACCCGGTGCGGCTCGCGCTGACCATGCGGCTGATCGAGGCCTTCGGGCTGGACCGCAAGCTGCGGGTGGCGGCGGCCAGGCCGGCCGGCGACTCGACGCTCCGGCTGGTGCACCGGTCCGACTACATCTCGGCCGTGCAGCGGATCTCGGCCGATCCCGGCTCGGCGGACGGCTCGTACGGGCTGGGTACCGCGGACGACCCGGCGTTCGCCGGGATGCACGCGGCGTCGGCGCTGATCGCCGGGCAGTCGGTCGGCGCGGCCGAGGCGGTGTGGGGCGGTGAGGCGCTGCACGCGGTGAACTTCAGCGGCGGTCTGCACCACGCGATGCCGGGCAGCGCCTCCGGCTTCTGCGTCTACAACGACGCGGCGCTGGCGATCGCCCGGCTGCTGGAACTCGGCGCGGAGCGGGTCGCGTACGTGGATGTGGACGTGCACCACGGCGACGGCGTGCAGGCGGCCTTCTGGGACGATCCGCGGGTGCTGACGATCTCGGTGCACGAGCATCCGAGCACCCTCTTCCCACAGACCGGCTGGCCGACGGAGACCGGTGGCGAGGGCGCCGAGGGTACGGCCGTCAATGTGGCGCTGCCCGCCGGGACCGGCGACGCCGGCTGGCTGCGGGCCTTCCACGCGGTGGTGCCGGACCTGCTGGCGGCCTTCGGCCCGCAGGCGCTGGTCACGCAGCACGGCGCGGACACGCACTTCGAGGATCCGCTGGCGCATCTCGCGGTCAGCCTGGACGCGCAGCGCTCCGTGCAGGAGGCGTGTCACGCGCTGGCGCACGAGCACGCGGACGGCCGCTGGGTGGCGCTCGGCGGCGGCGGCTACGCGGTCGCCGAGGTCGTCCCCCGCTCGTGGACGCATCTGGTGGCGATCGCGGCCGGCGAACCGGTCGACCCGACGGCGGAGACGCCGGAGGAATGGCGGCACGAGGTGTACGCGCGGACGAGGCAGCCCGCGCCGCGGCGGATGACGGACGGACGCGAGCCCTGCTGGCGGGACTTCGTGGACGACGGCTACGACCCGGCGGACCGGCTGGACCAGGCGGTGCTGGCGACGCGGCGTGCGGTGTTCCCGGCGCACGGGCTGCTGCCGTAGCGATACCGGTGCGGGGGGCGGGCGAAGCGTCGTACGGGCGTGCCGCTCCGGTCTGTCGTACGGGCGTGCCCGCCGGG
>DOWQ01000176.1 GCA_003519485.1 Streptomyces sp.
GAAGAACGCGAGGCCCCTCAGGCTCCGGCCGGTTGGTGTTGTTTGGGTTGTAGACGTCGGTGGTGACGCTGCCGCCGCTGCCCTTGTAGTAGCACGTCGTCGTGATGCCCAGGGAGTCCTTGTTGACGGACTTCGCGAGCAGACCGGCGACGGTCATTGTCCCGTCGCGGCCTCCTGCCTGTGGGTCGTACACGACGCTGCCGCCGCTCCAGGGGAGCTCGAGAGCGGTGGTGGTCGTCGTGCCGCCGAGGCTGTTGTCGCAGTTGTCCCACGACGCACTGCTGACGGACAGGTCGCTGCCGTCCGAGTTCACCGAGCCGGCCAGGCCGGATCCGGTGCAGTCGACCTCCACGAAGCCACTCTGGAAGTGCGCGCTGTTCGAGATCAACGCACCGGTGACACTGCCGGAGTACGGGGCGCCGGTCGCACTGTCCGTACGGACGGTCGTCGTGGCCGCGAAGGCCGCTGTTGCGGTGAGTGACAGCACGGCCGTGGCCACCGAGAAGGCGATGATGCCCTGCTTGCGAAAGGTCATGACTCACTTCTCTCTCTTGATGCGGGCGGATGCGGTTCCTTCGCTTCGCCGACAGCCCTCGGCCGACGACCGACCGAGCGGCAGCCGACCGGCAGCCCACCTCGAGGCCCGGGCGGGACGGCGAAGCACCTCTGCTCACCTGGGCAAAGAATGGCGCGATACCTGAGAGATCCCATGACGGAAGACAAGGAGTGGCATGTACCTGACAAGCCGACAGGAGTGTGACAGTTGAAGCGCCCCCGCCGGCTCGACTGCCGAAGGCTGCGGATCCTGAGTTGAGTAGGTTGATGGCGCTTCGATTGACCGCGGGCCCGGCGTCCGGTCGGGACCGCCGCTATACTCTTGAGTAACGTAGACACAGCCTGAATGACCGTCAAGGGAATGGACAGCATCGGCTACATCCGCCCAATCGGCAGGCACAGCCGCAACCCTCGTCCACTCACGCCCGGCCCACAGATCGGCCCGTAGAGCCGTCGCCACACGCGATCCGGGGCCCACCCGACGTGAAAAGCGGCGGCACGCGCGGATCCGCGCGTGCCGCCGCTCCCCACCGGCCCTGGGTCAGCAGCCCGTACGGGCTTCCGACCGCCAGGTCAGCAGCCCTGCACAGGCTCCCCCGCCACCAGGTGGTACTCCGCACGCTCGTCGAGCAGCAGCGGGACGAGCTGACGCAGCGACTGGCGCAGCGGCACCACGGCGCCGTCGCCGTCCTCGCCGGGAACCGCCCGTACACCGTGGAGTGCCAGTTCGTCCTTCACCTCGGTGTACTGCTGCCCGGTGAGACGGTAGCCGCAGGGCGGGTTCTCGATCGTCTCCTCGGATGTGGCCGGGTCGTTGTCGGCGCCGCCGAGATAGACCGGGCCACGGTCGGCGTAGCCGGCCACGCGTGCGGCCGTAGTGGCTTTTTCGATCTTGTCGCGCCGGTCGCCGGTGTAGGAGAACAGCCCGTCCAGGGCGGTGAGCTGTGACTCGACGCGGCGCCGGTTGTTCACGGCCGGATCGTTCTTCTCCTCCTCGGTGAGGGGGGTGGTGCGGGTCTCCACCAGTTGGCCCACCGCGTGCTTGATGCCCGAAGTGTTGCGCAGGATGCGTTCCTGCCCGTCACCCGCGACCTGCTTGACGGGTTCGCCGGTCTCCGGGTCGGTCCAGATCCCGTAGACGCCGGTGCTGAAGCCGGCGGCCTCGGTGGTGGGCCGGACGTACTCCTCGGAGAGCGTGTGCGCCTCCTCGCGCACCGGTCCGGCGGTGTTGAGGTTGCGCGGCCACAGCGAGAGCAGGTCCTTGACGTAGTAGGGCGGCCGGGCCCCGTACTCGTGCAGGTCGTAGATCATGTCGGGTCGGTGGTCGCGGATGAGGGCGGCGAGGGTGCGGCCTTCGACCGTCTTCAGGGCGATGTGGTCGCGGTTGATGTCGATTCCGGCGGCGTTGCCGCGGGTGTCGGCGGCCCGGCCGTCGGGGTTGACGGTGGGCACCATCAGGACGTTGGTCTTCTCGAGGAAGCGACGGGTCTCCGGGTCCTCGGCATAGCCGAGGTCGCGGGCAGTGGACAGGCAGGCGTCGCGGCCGGACGGCTCGTCGCCGTGCTGGCTGCACAGCAGCAGCACGGTATTGCCGCGGGCCGCCCGGTCGGCCGTGGGCGGAGCGTCGGCGCCGATGCGTACGAGCTGGAGGGGGCGGCCCTGCGGGGTGGTGCCGATCCGATCGACGGCGACGCGCCGGTTGTCCCGGTCCACCCGGGCCAGCAGCTTCTGCTCCTCGGGCTGGGTCGTCCAGCGGGCGCCGTTGCTGCGTTCGAAACCCGTACGGGGCTTGTCGGTGTCGGCCGCCTGCGCGGGAGCCGCGAGCAGGGGGGCGGCGAGTGCGGCGGCCAGGGTGCTGATGGCGCCGGCGACGAGTGCGCGGGATTTCACGGGGTTGTTCCTCCAGGGCTCGGGGACAGCGGGATGCGGGGGCCTGTGGTGCCCGGGTCGCGGAGGCCGCTGAGCGGACCGTCCTGGGGCGCGGTTACCCGGGGCGGGCCGCCGGTGGCCTCGGCGAAGGCCTTGGTGCCTCCGACGAGCGGCAGCCGGACGGACGTACGGGCGAGGTCGAGGCCGAGCCGCGGGGTGGACGCGGGCGGCTCGATGAGCCCGGCGTCCGTGCCCGCGACGATCAGGGCGAGCCGGTGGCCTGCCGGTACGACGTGGTCGCTCGCATGGAGATCGAGGGTGATCGTGTATTTTCCGCCCGGGGTCAGCGGGCGGCCGGTGTGCTCGGAGGCGTGGTTGCCGAGATCCGCCCAGCCGCGGCTGAAGATGGTGTAGTCGACTTCCGCCGTCTTCGCCCGGGTCTCCTTGTAGCAGGCGCTGTCGCCCTCGGTGCTGCTCCCCCAGCAGGTGCGCTCGGGGAGGGTGGTGATGCCTTCACCGGGGGCGGCGTAGTCGCGGATCACGTCGGGCCCGAGGTCGACGAGCACGGCCGACACATGGGCGGTGGAGGTGGAGGGGGTGGCCGTGACGGTGACTTTGCCGCCGCCGGACAGCCGCAGGTCCTCCCGGAGCGGTCCGGTGGTGAACCCGACCTTGCCGGGGGTCGGCATGTCGATCCGCTCCGCCCAGTCGGTCTCGCTCAGCCGCGGGTCGTCGGTGAAGGTCTCGCGGGCGCCGGGGCGGGCCGGGGCGAGGCCGAGGGTGCCGACTCCGGGTTCCTCTCCCGTACGGGGCCGCAGGGTGGTCGTCGCCGTGCCGCCGGCGGGCCACACCGGGTCGGTGGACCACTGGTCGGGGGCACGCTCGATGTCGGCCATCGGGCCGCGTTCGATGCCGTTGTCGATCCCCATCAGGTAGTGGTCGAACCAGCGGTGCAGGGTCTTCACCCACTCGCCGCGGCGGAAGTCGAAGGGGTCGACGTGGCCGGTACCGGCGAGCCAGATCTTGCGCTCCACGCCCGCGTCGGCGAGCGCGTCCCACCACTGGCCGAAGTGCTTGGCACGGACGTTGAGGTCCTGCATGCCATGGACGACGAAGACGCTGGCGCGCACCTTTTCGGCGTCCGGAACGTAGTCCCGTTCGCTCCACAGCCGCGTCCAGTCGCCGCTGCGCGGTGCCCCGTCGACGAGCCGCTGCTGCACGGCGCCGCAGCGGGAGCGGGCCTGTGGGCTCTCCACGTAGTCGGACAGCCAGTCCGGGCCGCTGTCGTAGAGCGGGGCGCCCTTGGCGAAGTAGTAGTCGTACCAGGAGCTGATGGCGCCGATGGGCACGATGGTCTTCAAGCCCTCGACGCCGGTGGCGGCGACGCCGTTGGCGACCGTGCCGTCGTAGCTCTTGCCGATCATGCCGACCGCGCCGGTGGACCAGTCCGCGGCGGCGGGTGTGCTGCCGGTGCGTGAGCTGTAGGCGTGGGCGCGGCCGTTCAGCCAGTCGACCACTGCCTTGGCGGACAGGACGTCCGAGCGCCCGCCGACATCGACACAGCCGTCGGAGCGGTTGGTGCCGGCCAGGTCGACCATGACCGTCGCGTAGCCGCGCGGCACGAAGTAGTTGTCGTAGTAGAGCGGGAACTGTACGGGGTTCCCGGCGGCGTCATAGGTCTTCTTCTGGCTCTCGTTGCCCCGGCCGCAGCAGGAATAGTAGGGACTGGCGTCCATGATGACGGGGACCCGGCGGCCCTGCTGCGCGGGCTCCCGCGGCCGGACGATGTCGGCGGCCACCCGGTCCGTCCTGCCGTCCGAGTCGCCGTCGATTCCGGTGTCCACCCATACGGACTCGCGGATCGCGTCGTCGTAGGAGTGGACGGGCCTGCTCTCCGCCGGTCCGGCGGCCGGGGGCTGGGCACCGGCCGGCTGCCCGGGCAGCACGGCCATCAGGGCGGCCGCGGCCGCCGACACGAGTGTTCTCCACTGGTTGCGGGTGACCCGCTCGCGTATCGCCACCGGGCGGACGGTACTACCGACAACTCCTTTGCAGAAGGGGCCGTTGCCGGCGGGCGGAACACAGCTCACCCCTGTCATGATCTTGCCAAGGTGGCCGTACTGGACTAGACATGGCGGCACGCCGTGGAGGACCGGACTCCGCGGCACCGGGAACCGGGCACCGGCAGCCCGGAACCCGGTGGTCCGGAGCCGGCCGCCGGGACGTCAGGGCAGGCGCAGAGACGTACAGACGTACCGCAACACCGACGCACGACCTCGACTATCCGTCACCGACGGATGAAGGGATCCGCATGCCGCACTCCGTCTCGTCCACCCGGCGGTCGTTCCTCGCCGCGACCGCCGCCACCGCGGCCGTTTCCGGCGCGTCCGTGATCGGCGCCTCCCCGGCCGGGGCCGCCGAAGGCGGTCGCCCGGCCACGGAGCAGGCCCCGTCACCCGAACTCCGCAGAATCCTGAGCGAGATCGACCCCGCGCGCATCGAGGCGACCGTGCGCCGCCTCGCCGCATTCGGCACCCGGCACACCCTGTCCGACCAGGACGACCCGGAGCGCGGCATCGGGGCCGCCCGCGACTGGATCCACGCGGAGCTCAAGCGCTGCGCCGCCGCGTCGAACGGCCGGATGACCACGGAGTTGCAGTCGTACATCCAGGAGCCGGCCTCCCGCATCCCGACCGCCACCCGCATCACCAACGTGCTGGCCACCCTCCGCGGCGATGTCGCGCCGGACCGCGTGTACGTGGTCTCCGGGCACTACGACTCACGGGCGACCGACGTGATGGACGCGACCAGCGACGCGCCCGGCGCCGACGACGACGCCTCCGGGGTCGCGGTGGTGATGGAGCTGGCCCGGGTACTGGCGACCCGGCGGACCGAGGCCACCATCGTCTTCGCCGCCGTGGCGGGGGAGGAACAGGGCCTGTACGGAGCCGGACACATGGCCGAGCAGTTCAAGACGGCCGGCACGGACGTGCAGGCCATGTTCACGAACGACATCATCGGCAGCAGCACGGCGGACGACGGCACGCGCGACCCGCACTCCGTACGGCTCTTCGCCGAGGGCGTGCCCACTTCGGAGACAGAGCAGGAGGCCAACACCCGGCGCGCGGTCGGCGGTGAGAACGATTCACCGTCCCGCCAGCTGGCCCGGTTCGTGACCGACGTGGGCGCCAACCGTGCCACCGGGATGGACGTCCAGGTGATCTACCGCCGCGACCGCTATCTGCGCGGTGGCGACCACATCCCCTTCCTCCAGCGGGGCTTCCCCGCCGCCCGGTTCACCGAGCCCGCCGAGGACTACGCGCACCAGCACCAGGACGTGCGGGTCGAGGACGGCAAGCAGTACGGCGACCTGCCCGAATTCTGCGACTTCGACTACACGACCCGGGTGGCCCGGGTGAACGGCGCGGTCCTGTGGACGCTCGCCCAGGCGCCCGGCACCCCGGCCGGCGCGGCCATCCGCACCAGCTCCCTGACCAACTCCACCGAACTGGTCTGGACGCGGGGCGAGGAGCCGGACCTCGCCGGCTACGAAGTGGTGTGGCGGGAGACGACGGAGCCGGAGTGGACGCATGTCGTCGAGGTCGGTGACGTCACCGAGGCGACCATCGACATGTCAAAGGACAATGTCTTCTTCGGAGTACGGGCCGTGGACCGGTCCGGCCACCGCAGCCCCGTGGCCTTCCCCGCACCGGCCCGGTGACGGCCGGACGCCGGTGTACGGAGAGCTGACGGTGTTCGGGGCCCGGGAGCCGGCCGGGGCGGCCCTCCCCCGCGCGCGCCCGGCTCGCGCCGCGTACGGCAGCCGGGCGCGGAAGCCCCGGCAGGCCCGGGACCGACCGGCGTCGGCCGGTCCGAGAGCGCTTCCGGAGAAGACGGCTTCCGTTCACCCTGCGGCCTTCTGCGTCGGAGATAAGTGGAACGTGTC
>DOWQ01000412.1:0-6224 GCA_003519485.1 Streptomyces sp.
CCGCCGACTGCGATGACCCGCTTGATCAGGTCCTTGTCCTCGGCCGAGGGCATGAGCCCGATGAAGCTCAGCACCTCCTGCACCGCGCCGGCGACCGGCCCCGACTGGGTGGCCGGCGTCTCGCCCAGCCAGCCGCCCGGGTCGNNGTCAGCTTGTCCACCAGCACCCGGTCCCCGCGCTGCAGGGTGTTCTGCATCGAATCCGAGGGAATCGAGAACGCCTGCAGCAGGAAGGTCTTGATGAGGAGGGCCAGCAGCAGCGCGATCCCGATGAGGATCGGCAGCTCCTTCCAGAAGGAGCGTGGCTTCTTCTGGCCCACAGCGCTTCCCTCCCCGTCCTCCGGACGGTCCTCCGAATACCCCTTCGGAAGGTCCTCCGGACCGTCCCCCGGGAGGTTCTCCGTACGTTCCCCGGCGCGGGGGTCCGCGTCGCGCTCCGCACCGTCCCGCGGCTCAGCCCGTTCCTCTTCCACCGGGCGCTCCTCGGGTTCTTCCTGGCCGGTTCGCGCACCGACCGCCACATCCCCCACATCCACTCCTCTCTCCGCGCTGCATCGTGGCCCGCGCCCGGCGCAGGCCCACCACTCCCATAACGAGCGGGAGTTCCGCAGGGACCGGGAGGTGGATCATTGCTTGTACGTCCCGGTCCGTCGCCGGCACGGGAGTCCCAGTATGGTCCCCTGGCCAGCCGCTTCGGGGACGCGGCGCGGCCGCGGGTGTCGCCGCGCCACCCGCGTCGGGGACGGAGGCGTAGGTCTCCGGCTCCTCCAGTCCGCGCCAGTGGTCGAACGGCCATGCGATCACCAGCGCCCGGCCCACGACCAGATCCTCCGGGACGGTCCCGTCCGCCGTGTCGTCCAGGTGGAAGCGGGAGTCCGCCGAGTTGGATCTGTGGTCGCCCATGACGAAGAGCCGGCCGGGCGGGACGTTCACGTCGAAGTCCATCTCCGACGGGGAGTTGCCGGGATGCAGGTACGGCTCGGTGAGCGGGGTGCCGTTGACGGTGACCCGGCCCTCCTTGTCGCAGCACTTCACCGTGTCGCCACCGACCGCGACGACCCGCTTGATCAGGTCCTGCTCGTTGTCCGACGGGAGCAGCCCGATGAAGGTCAGCAGCTCCTTGACCTGTTTGATGACGACCGGGTCCTCCTGCGGACTGGTCTGCTCGCCCTCCAGCCAGCCGCCTGGGTCCTTGAAGACCACGATGTCCCCGCGCTGCGGCTCCGAGCCGAACCACGGCGTCAGCTTGTCCACCAGCACCCGGTCGCCGATCCGGATGGTCTGTTCCATCGAACCGGACGGGATCACGAACGCCTGCACGAGGAAGGTCTTGAGCGCCAGCGCTATCACGATGGCCACGGTTATGAGGATCGGCACCTCACGTATCGCCGAGCGGCGCCTCCGCCGCTTGATGCGCCGCGCCGCCCGCCGACGCTCGGCCCGCCCGCCCGTCACCCGCCCGCCGGTGGGCCGGGTGCCCGTGGGCAGCGGCAGGTCCGAGCGGTGATGTCCGTAGCGCGGCCGCCCGCGGCTACCCATGCCCGCCGCCCGCTCCGGGGACCGACGGATCGGACAGGTGGTCGAATCCGTACGGTCTCGAGAGGGACGTCCAGTGGCCGAACGGCCAGCCGATCCAGTCGGCCCTGCCGATCACTCGTTCGAGGGGCACCGTTCCGCCGCCGGGCTCGCCCAGGTGGTCCCGGGAGTCGCTGGAGTCGCTGCGGTGGTCGCCCATGACCCAGAGTCTGCCCTGCGGCACGGCGATGTCGAAGGGCACCCGGGAGGGGCTGTCGCCGGGGCTCAGGTAGTCCTCGTCGAGGGGCACGCCGTTCACCTTGATCCTCCCCCGCTCGTCGCAGCAGGTGACCCGGTCGCCGCCGACACCGACCACGCGCTTGACGTAATCCGTCTCCGCCGGCTCCGCGAGCCCCACCGCGGCTGCCGCCTCGCGCAGCAGCCCGGTCACCGCGCCACCGGGCCGCTCGCCGTGGACGAACGATCCGGTGCCGTCGAACACCACTACGTCTCCGCGCCGCGGTTTGTTGCCGAAACGGTATGCGAGCTTGTTCACCAGCACCCGGTCACCGACCCGGAGCGTGTTCTCCATCGAGCCGCTCGGGATCATGAAGGGCTGCACCACATGGGCGCTGAGCAGCAACAGAAAGCTCACGCAGAGCGCCGCCAGCACCCCGGCCTGCTGCCAGGGGCCGTAACCGTGCCACCGGACCGCCCATCCCGCCACCGTGGAACGCACCGAGCGCGACCGCTGCTCCGGCCCCTCAGTCGGGGCGGAGCAGCGGTCGCGCTCGGGAAGCTGTCCGTCGGTGTCCATCGTGCCCAGAGCCTAACCGGCAGGGTCAGGACGTCCGGCGGGAGTTCAGTTGCGCTTCTCCTTGATCTTCGCGGCCTTGCCGCGCAGCTCACGGAGGAAGTACAGCTTCGCGCGGCGCACGTCGCCGCGGCTGACGATCTCGACCTTCTCGACGATCGGGGTGTGCACCGGGAAGGTGCGCTCCACGCCGACGCTGAAGGAGACCTTGCGGACCGAGAAGGTCTCGCGCACGCCGGCGCCCTGGCGACGGATGACCACGCCCTTGAACAGCTGGACACGGGAGCGGGTGCCCTCGATGACGCGCACGTGGACGTTCACGGTGTCGCCGGGACGGAACGCCGGGATGTCGGTACGCAGCGATGCGGCGTCGACGCTGTCGAGAAGGTTCATGACCATCTGCTTTCCTCGCTGATGCCACAGGTCATCAGCGGAATGTCGTAATGCTGAAGAGGATGTCGCCGGTTACGGCGGTGGTGCGGCGGGCGGACGTCGTTCCCCCTGTGGCAGGGGCGTGCACCGGACGCACAACAAGGGTTCATTCTTCCACGGCGCGGGTCGCCCGCCCAAATCGGCCCTCCGGCGTCATCTCCCAGCCCAGCTCGGCCAGGATCCGCCGGTCGTGCTTGTCGAACGCTGCCGGGTCCCGGCGCTGGATCAGGTCCGGCCGGTTCAAGGCCGTACGACGCAGCGCCTCGTCGCGCCGCCAGCGGGCGACCTTGCCGTGGTGGCCGCTCAGCAGCACCTCGGGGATGCCGCGGTCGCGCCACTCGGGCGGCTTGGTGTAGACGGGGCCCTCCAGGAGCCCGGCCATCTCGCCGGCGGCGAAGGAGTCGTCACGGAAGGACTCGGCGTTCCCGAGCACGCCCGGGAGCAGCCGGGCCACCGCCTCGGTGATCACCAGAACGGGCGCCTCGCCACCGGCCAGGACGTAGTCGCCGATGGAGACCTCGAGCACCTCGTAGCGCTCCCCGTACTCCTCGATGACCCGCCGGTCGATGCCCTCGTAGCGGGCCGGGGTGAAGATCAGCCACGGCCGGCCGGCGAGTTCGCCCGCGAGGGCCTGGGTGAACGGACGGCCGCTGGGGGTGGGGACGACGATGGCCGGCCGGTCCGGCCCCTCGCCGGAGCCGATCACCGCGTCGAGCGCCTCGCCCCATGGCTCGGGCTTCATGACCATGCCCGGGCCGCCGCCGTACGGCGTGTCGTCGACGGTGTTGTGCCGGTCGTGCGTCCAGTCCCGCAGGTCGTGCACCCGTACGTCCAGCTGCCCTCGGGCGCGCGCCTTGCCGACGAGCGAGAGGTTCAGCGGCTCCAGGTACTCCGGGAAGATGGTGATGACATCGAGCCTCATGCCCGGTCCTCGTCGGCCCCGGGAACGGCGTCCCGCGCGCCCGGCTTCCCGGCCGGCAGGTCGTCGATCAGGCCCGGGGGCGGGTCGACGACCGCGCGCTGCTCGACGAGATCGACCTCGGGCACGATCTCGGAGACGAAGGGGATCATCACCTGGCTGCCGTCCGGCCGCTCGACGACCAGCAGGTCCTGGTACGGCAGATGGGAGATCTCGGTGATCCGGCCGACCTCGGTGCCGTCGGTGGTGACCACGTCGAGGTCCATCAGCTGATGGTCGTAGTACTCCTCGGGGTCCTCGGGGACCTCCTCGGGGTCGACCTCGGCGATCAACAGGGTGTTACGGAGGGCCTCGGCGCCCGAACGGCTGTTCACGCCGGCGAAGCGCAGCAGCAGCCGGCCGCTGTGCACCCGGCCGGTCTCGATGGTCAGCGGCCCGGCGGAGGCCGGCTCGGTGGCCAGCACGGCACCGGGGGAGAGCCGGAGTTCCGGCTCGTCCGTGCGTACCTCCACGGTGACCTCGCCCTTGATCCCATGGGCGCGGCCGACACGCGCGACTACCAGCTGCACAGCACTCTTCTCCAGCTCGGTGAATGAAAAAGGGCCGGGGGCGGCGCACCGCCCCCGGCCCCGGCCATGCTCAGCCACCGGTCGGGAACCCCAGTGGCTGAGCGGCCACCTCCGCGGAAGCGGTGGTGGCCGGCCGCACATTCAGTCCACGTCGACCAGGTCGACGCGGATACCACGGCCGCCGATGGCGCCGACGACGGTGCGCAGTGCACGCGCGGTGCGGCCGTTGCGGCCGATCACCTTGCCGAGGTCGTCGGGGTGCACCCGGACCTCGAGCACCCGCCCGCGCCGCAGCGTGCGCTCAGTGACCTGCACGTCATCAGGGTTGTCGACAATGCCCTTCACCAGATGCTCGAGGGCCTCCTCGAGCATCCTCAGGCCTCGGTCGACTCGGCGCCCGCCGAGGTGGCTGCCGCCTCGTCCGCCTTCTTCTCGGACTTCTTGGCCTTCGGAGTGATCGCCTCGCCCTTCGACTCCTCGCCGCCGTCCTTGGCCGCAGCCTCGAACAGGGCGCGCTTGTCGGCCTTCGGCTCGGCGACCTTCATCGGCGGCGGCGCCGGCAGGCCCTTGTACTTCTGCCAGTCACCGGTGACCTTGAGGATGGCCGCGACGGGCTCGGTCGGCTGCGCGCCGACACTCAGCCAGTACTGGACACGCTCGGAGTCGACCTCGATACGCGAAGGGTTCTGCACCGGGTGGTACAGACCGATCTCCTCGATCGCCCGGCCGTCACGGCGGGTGCGGGAGTCGGCGACGATGATGCGGTAGTGAGGCGACCGGATCTTGCCCAGACGCTTAAGCTTGATCTTGACTGCCACGGGAGTGGTGTCTCCTGCTCTATGACGTGTTTGAGCATTGCGGCTCCCACGTGGGGTTGTGGGGGCCGAGTGGCTCGATGGACGCGTCAGCCGAGGGAGAGAGGGGTCCGGTCCGGCTGCCGAGTGCTCAGCGGTCCATTCTGCCATACGGCGACAGCGTCGCCGCACGCCCCTGCGGCATCGCACAGGAGGACCGGGGGACGGCCGCGGGGCGCTACGGCGACGTCAGGCGGCGACCGCCTCCGGGATACGGAACGGCTTGCCGCACCCGCCGCAGACGATGGGCGCCTGGGCGAGCACCGACGGGACGACCCGGACGTTGCGCCCGCAGTCGCACACGGCCTTGACCCTGACGCCGCCCCCGGAGGAGCCGTGCCGGGCGGCGGGGCCGCGGAAACTGCGGCCGGTGTCCCCGGCTGTCGCCGCGGTGTGCGCCTTGAGCGCGCGCTGAAGTCTCTCGATGGTCGGGCGGTAGCGCTTTCTTGCCTCGGGGCTCAGTGCGACCAGCGAGAAGCCACTGCTGGGATGCGGCTCATCGGAGTGGTCGAGCCCGAGATCCTCGGCGATCGCCAGGAATCTGCGGTTGTGGTAACGGCCGGCCCGCGACGTGTCGCGAACGCCGCGAGCGGCGGCGATGCCGTGGACGGCCTCATGGAGTAGCCGTTCGAAGGAGAGCTCCGCGCCGCATGCGGACGAGGACTCTCCGATCAGGGATTCGGGCGCGGCGAGATCCGGCAGTTCGGGGTGGTGCCGTTGAATATCGGCCCACGCGAGTGCCAGTTCTGCGGCGAGAACAGGTGGTGTCGTGCTCACGTCGTGTACAACGAGCCGGGACCGCCCGGTGTTCCGATACCGGGCATCCCAAATAATTTGCACGTACCAGTCAGTTTACGGCTCATGCGTGGAGACGAGGGCGGGTACGTCGATCTGCGGAGAAGTAACGCAGCTCACACCAAGCCGGTACGTACTCCCGCGTACGCCCCCGGCGCGCGGCTCGGCCCGTACGCCCCCGCGAAGCCGCTCCGGCGGGGCAGCTCCAGCGGAGCGCGACGCCGCCGCGAGCGTATCGGGCCCGCCGCTCGCCGCGGCCACCGGCCCGCCCTCCCCCACCGGATCGGCCTACCGGACTCGTCCGGCCGGACAGGGCCGGACAGAGCC
>DOWQ01000412.1:6253-6720 GCA_003519485.1 Streptomyces sp.
GCGGTCGGAACGGCATCCCTTGCCATGGCGGAGATGGTGCGGCGGTGGCACTCTGAAACGGTGAAACGCTCCTCCGGAGCATCACGCTTTCAGCCGGAAGCGGGGTGCGCGGAGACAGCGCAGACGCATCGGTACGCACCCCCTGGACTCGGCAGCGCAGCTGAGTCCCCGGCTGACGGGGTGCGGCACGGCGCGGCCACGGGGGCGGGCAACCACAAGAAGGCAGTGAGCTCTCGGCGGATTGGGGCGCTTCGATGACACCCACGCTCGTACAGCAGCACCACTCTCACCCGGCCACCCGCGCGCGGGNNCGCGTACGCCGGTGCGGACCGGGCGCGCGACTGGGCCGAGATCCAGGAACGGATGCTGGTGCCACTCTACGAAGCGGTCTACGCACGGCTGGAGACCGGCGCCGGACAACGTGTGCTCGGTCTGCGCTGCGGCTCCGGGCTGGCGCTGCTGATGGC
>DOWQ01000400.1 GCA_003519485.1 Streptomyces sp.
GCTGCCGCCCCCGCCGGTGCGGCGGTCCTGCTCCCAGAGCAGCCCGGCGACGCGGCCGAGTGCCTCGTAGAGATCGCCCTCGATGTCGAGCTCACCGGCCACCCAGGCGCGGGCGAGCCCGAGCTCGCCGGGCCGCCACAGGATCCGGCGGAGCGCGCGCCGGTGGCGCAGGACCAGGACGGGCGCGCCGGGCGGGCCCTCCTCGCTGCCGTCCCAGGCCCGGATGCGTATGGCGAGCGGGGTACCCAGCAGTTCCTCGGCGAGTGCGGTGAGCCGTGACGCGGCGTCGGCCATGTCATGCACCTCCGTGACGGCGGATCGGCAGGTGTGTCCGCCATCTACGTAAACACCAACTCGGCCCGTAAGCAGTCCCCTTGACACGTATAGGAACGACAAAGAGGTGTACGGGACACCCTCGGGCCGCCCGGAACCCACCCGCATCCGGCCCGGATCCTCCGGATCCCCCCGGCCCCCTCCCGCCGGGAACGCCCGAAGGGGCGTCCGCGCCACGGATCGGCGGACGCCCCTTCGGGCTTCGTGCTGCGGGGGCAGGCCCCCGCGAGGTCAGGAGGCGCGGGCCTTCTGTGCCTGCTGGGCCTCCGGGGCCCGGCCGGCCGGGACCGGCGCGGCGTCGGCCGGTACCGGGGCCGGGCGGGCGGCCTCGTAGAACTCCTCGCGCGGGTTCTCCATCGCGCCGAGGGACACGACCTCGCGCTTGAGGAACAGGGCGAGCGTCCAGTCGGCGAAGACCCGGATCTTACGGTTCCAGGTCGGCACCGCCATGCCGTGGTAGCCGCGGTGGAAGTACCAGGCGAGCCGGCCCTTGATCTTGATCTTGACCTTGCCGACGACGACCATCGCGACGCCCTTGTGCAGGCCGAGCCCGGCGACCGCACCCTTGTTGGCGTGCTTGTACTCGGCCTGCGGGAAGCCGCGCAGCCCGGCGATCACGTTGTCGCCGAGGACCTTGGCCTGCCGCAGGGCGTGCTGGGCGTTCGGCGGGCACCAGGCGTTCTCGTTTCCGGCCTCGCGGCTCGCGAGGTCCGGGACCTGGGCGTTGTCGCCCGCGGCCCAGATGTGGTCGGCGTCCCGCACCTGGAGGGTGGGCCGGGTGTCGACGTGGCCGCGCGGGCCGAGCGGCAGGCCGAAGCGGGCCAGCGCCGGGTTCGGCTTGACGCCCGCGGTCCACACCAGGGTGCCGGCGTCGACCTCGAGGCCGTTCTTGAGCACGACGTGGCCGTCGACGCAGGAGTCCATCGACGTCGACAGGTAGACCTCGATGCCGCGCTTCCGGAGGTGCTCCAGACCCCACTTCCCGAGCTCGGGGCCGACCTCGGGAAGGATCTTGTCGGCGGCGTCGACGAGCACGAACCGCATGTCCTCGCGCTGCACGTTCGGGTAGTACTTGGCCGCGTCCCGGGCCATGTCCTCGACCTCGCCGATGGTCTCCGCGCCGGCGAAGCCGCCGCCGACGAAGACGAAGGACAGCGCCTTGCGGCGGACGTCCTCATCGGTGGTGGAGTCGGCCTTGTCCAGCTGCTCCAGGACGTGGTTGCGCAGGCCGATGGCCTCCTCGACGCCCTTCATCCCGATGCCCTGCTCGGCGAGGCCGGGGATCGGGAAGGTACGGGAGACCGCGCCGAGCGCGACGATCAGGTGGTCGAAGGGCAGCTCGTACGCCTCGCCGACGAGCGGCGTGATCGTGGCGACCTTGCGGTCCTGGTCGATGGTCGAGACCCGGCCGGTGAGGACCTCGGCCTTGGGGAGCACGCGCCGCAGCGGGACCACGACGTGGCGCGGGGAGATGCTGCCGGCCGCAGCTTCGGGGAGGAAGGGCTGGTACGTCATGTACGAGCGCGGGTCGACGACCGTGACGGTCGCCTCGCCGTACCGCATCTTCTTCAGAATGCGGCGCGCCGCGTACAAGCCGACGTAGCCGCCGCCTACTACGAGGATCCGTGGACGCTCCGTGGTGCTCATGATTCGAGTATCCAGCACCTGGAGAGGGGGTGCTCGTGAGCCCCTTCACAAGCAATCGGCCGACCTCTGCTACACTTCGCCGTTTTCCGGCCCGGAGCCTGCCGTTCCGCAGGGTCCGCGGCTTGGCGTTGGGCCTCGCACACCCCCCGTGAACTGCACTTGTCCCTCCCGGCGAGGACCGGGCGGACGGGCCTGCGGCAATCGGCACACCGCGACCCCGAGCCCCCGGCGCACGCCCCGCGACGGCTCCGGCGAGCCTTATCCCGCCTTTATCGGCCCCTACGGCCCCGACGGGGGCACTTTTTCATGTGAAGAGTTTCACGAAGTTTCTCGCGGGGCCCGTGCCACCGGGCCGAAAAGGCCCCGAAGAGCCCGCTCACCCGGTGCGCGAGCCGCTCAGCCGAGGCTCTCCGGCAGGCGCCGTCGGGCTCGCCACGTCAGCCGTCCTCCGCCAGTTTGCGTGCGATCCAGTCGGCCCGCGAACGCGATTCCCGTGCGCGGCGACCTCTACGTCTGGCGTCGTGTACACGAAAGTGCGTACACTGAATTCATGGCCGATAACAGCGTGACCGTCAGGGAAGCACGCGCACATCTCGCGGAGCACATCAACCGGGCGGAGGAAGGCACGCCGACGGTCATCACACGCAACGGCGCCCCAGTCGCCGCGGTCGTGCCGATCACCGACTTCGAGGCACTGGAGGAGGCCGCCGACGTGATGTTGGCCCGCGAGGCGGAAGCAGTTCTGGCCGACGGCGGACCCACCGTCTCGATGGCCGAGCTGCTGGCGGACCTGTTCAGCGAACGTGGTGAAGGCGCGGCGTGAAGTACGCGTTCCGGTTCACCACGGCAGCACAGCGGCAGCTCCGGGCCATCAGCCGACACGATGCCATGCGCATCCTGACCGCACTGACCGCGCTCGGCGACGATCCGTACCGTGAGGGCGCCGACGTCAAGAAACTCACCGGCCCGTCGGGGCTCTACCGGATCCGGGTAGGCAGCTACCGGGTCGCCTACCAGGTCAACGACGGTGAACTCGTCATCCTCGTCGTCAAGGTGGGCGACCGACGGGACGTCTACCGCAATCTGTAGCGCCCCGCATCTCACCCCGCGTCGACCACCAAAGACCACCCGATGCCGTCCAGGATGTCGTGCTCGCTGACGACGACTTCCTCAGCCCCGGTCCGCTCCATGATCGACAGCAGTACGAGGGCGCCCGAGCCGATCACGTCCACCCGGCCCGGGTGCATCACGGGGATCGCGGCGCGCTCCGCGTGCGTCGAGCGCAGCAGGCTCTCGGTGATCTCCCGGACCCGGGCAACCGGGATCCGCGAGTGGTGGATGGCCGCCGAGTCGTACTCCGGCAGGCCCAGCGCGATGCCGGCCACGGTCGTGACCGAACCGGCCAGCCCGACCAGCGTCCGGGCCTCGCCCAGCGGCACCGTCTCGGCGGCGAGGTCCAGCGCCGCGTCGACGTCAGCCCTTATCGCGGCGACCTGCTCCGGCGCGGGCGGGTCGGCGACCACGCCGTCCCGCGTCAGGTGCCGCTCGGTCATCCGTACGCAGCCGATGTCGACGGAGCGGGCGGCGTGCACCCGGCCGTCGCCGACGACGAACTCCGTGGAGCCACCGCCGATGTCCACCACCAGGTACGGGGTCGGCAGCCCGGGCCGGCCGGTCAGCTCGCGGGTGGCGCCGGTGAAGGAGTACTCCGCTTCCCGGTCCCCGGTGATCACTTCCGGCTCGGTGCCGAGGATCTCTACGACACCGCGCACGAAATCGTCCCGGTTCTCCGCGTCGCGGGTCGCGGAGGTGGCGACGAAGCGGAGGCGTTCGGCGCCGAGCGACCGGATGATCCCGGCGTACTCCCGGCAGGCGGCGAAGGTCCGCTCGAGCGCCTCGGGCGCGAGCCGGCCCGTACGGTCCACGTCCTGGCCGAGCCGGACGATGGTCATCCGCCGGTCCAGGTCCGTCAGCATCCCGGTGGCGGGGTCATGGTCGGCCACGAGCAGCCGGATCGAGTTCGTACCGCAGTCGATGGCGGCCACGCGGGTCATACGGAGCTCCCGTCCGGTGTGTTCGAGGTGTCCGGGGCGCCGGGCGCGGCCGGGGTGTCGTCGCGGCCGACCGTCGGGCCGGTGTCGGCCGCCTCCGGCGTCGCCTGCACCGCGCCGGGCTCGGCGCCCGGGGTCACGCACGGGCCCTTGCGCCACCACTCCGGGAGCATCGCGATGGCCTCGTCGCCCAGCGGGTTGACGCCGGGGCCCGCCGCCAGCGAGTGGCCGACCAGCACGTGCAGGCACTTCACCCGGTCCGGCATGCCGCCGGCGCTGGGGAAGCCCTGCAGCACCTCGATCGCGTCCCGGCGTGCGATGTAGTCCTCGTGCGCGGCGCGGTAGGCGGCGGCCAGCTCCGGGTCCTCGGCGAGCCTCGCCGTCATCTCCCGCATCACGCCGTTGGCCTCCAGCGTGCCGATCGCGGAGGCGGCGCGCGGGCAGGTCAGGTAGTAGAGGGTCGGGAACGGCGTGCCGTCCTCCAGCCGCGGCGCGGTCTCGACCACGTCCGGCTGCCCGCACGGGCAGCGGTGCGCGATGGTCCGCAGGCCGCGCGGCGGGCGCCCGAGCTGGTCCCGGAACGCGGCGATGTCCGCCTCGGTGGGCGGGGTGGGCTCGGTCGTGGGAGGGGGCGTGTCCATGGCCTGCGCGGTATCTTTTCGGTCGGTTCGGGGTGGTCGTGCGGCGTCGGGCCGCGGGCGGTGCGGTCGTGGTTGCCGCGAGCGGTGCGTGCGGTACGGGCGGTGGCGTCCGGAGTCGCCGGGCGGCGGTCGCCGGTACGGTGCCGGGCGGTCCCGATCGG
>DOWQ01000366.1:0-4963 GCA_003519485.1 Streptomyces sp.
CCGGTCCCTGCCACGGGGTCGGCGCCGTGCCGCCGGCGGCCGTTGCCGGCCCCGCCGTTCATCCCTGGCGGCCGGTCTTCCGGCGGTCGGCCGGCGGCCGCCGCGGAGGCCACCCGTCCGCCGGCCCGCTCGTCCGTCCACGGCCGCCACCTGCGAACACATGTCCGACCGGGGCGGCCGCCGGACAAGTGGAACCCGTCGCGGTGCCGATACGTCGAAGACCTGCCGGAGTCACTCCCGCACCCCGGCGGCCGACTGCCGCCGGGGTGTCAGCCATGCCCGGAGGGAGGCCGAAAGGCCCCCTTGTGGAGCGCCGCGGGTCCGCCGAATACTCCCCTCAGCGCTTGTCAGGGGCACGACGGATCCGGAAACGGAGTGCCGCTGACTGCGCCTCACGGGCCCGCCCACCCCAAGCGGACCCCCAATTCTTCTCCCTGGAGGAAGAAGTGAGGATCAAGCGCATTACCCCCCACAGCGGAGCGGCGAGACGTACCCGGCTGATCGCCGTGGCGTCAGGACTGGCGGCAGCGGCGGCACTCACCGTCCCGGCCACCAGCGCCAGTGCCGACACCGCTGTCGCCTTCAGCGCGAACCAGCTCTCACAGGCGAGCGATGCGGTACTCGACGCCGATGTGGCAGGCACCGCCTGGCATGTCGACGAGCGGACCGACACCGTCGTACTCACCGTGGACGACCGGGTCTCCCGGGCCGAGATAGCGAAGATCAAGAAGGCGGCCGGCCCGAACGCCGGCGCCATCGAGGTGGAACGCACCGAAGGCACCCTCCAGAAGTACATCCAGGGCGGCGACGCCATCTATGCCAGCAGCTGGCGCTGCTCCGCCGGCTTCAACGTGCGCAGCGGCACCACGTACTACATGCTCACCGCCGGTCACTGCACCGACGGCGCGGGCAACTGGTACGCCAACTCCGCCCGCACCACCCTCATCGGCCCGACGGTCGGGTCGAGCTTCCCCGTCAATGACTACGGGCTGGTGCGCTACGACGGCTCGGTGACCCACCCGGGTACGGCCGGTGGCACGGACATCACCAGCGCCGCCAACGCCACCGTCGGGATGTCCGTCACCCGCCACGGCAGCACCACCGGCACCCACAGCGGCTCCGTCACCGGCCTGAACGCGACGGTCAACTACGGCGGCGGCGACATCGTCTACGGCATGATCCAAACCAATGTGTGCGCCGAGCCCGGCGACAGCGGTGGCTCCCTGCGCTCCGGGAACCGGGCGATCGGACTCACCTCCGGCGGCAGCGGCGACTGTTCCTCCGGCGGCACCACCTACTTCCAGCCGGTCGTCGAGGCGCTCAACGCGTACGGCGTGAGCGTGTACTGATCCACGGCGGCAGTTTCTGCGACCAGCTGCTTCCGAGCCCCCGCCCGAGTCGACCGGGCGGGGGCTTCGCGCCGGTCGCCCCGCGGGGCGGGAACGGACCGGCGGGGCCCTTCCGCCCCCTCCCGCCGGGGCCGTCCGGGGATTATCGTGGACATCAGTACCCCTGGTGGGGCGTTCGTGGCGATACGGACGGCAGGTGGCCGTGATGATCGAGGAGTTCTTGACAGCGGGAGCCGTGGTTCTCTCCGGCGGAGCTGCCTACGCCCTGTCCGCGGCCCGGGTGGTCAAGCAGTACGAACGGGGGGTGGTCTTCCGGCTCGGGAGGCTGCGGGAGAGGGTGCGCGGGCCCGGCTTCACGATGATCGTCCCGCTCGTGGACCGGCTTCACAAGATCAATATGCAGATCGTCACGATGCCCGTACCGGCGCAGGAGGGCATCACCCGCGACAATGTGACGGTACGGGTCGACGCGGTCGTCTACTTCAAGGTCGTGGACCCGTCGGACGCCCTGGTGAGGGTCGAGGACTACCGCTTCGCCGTCGCGCAGATGGCACAGACCTCGCTGCGCTCGATCATCGGTAAGAGCGATCTCGACGACCTGCTCTCCAACCGGGAGAAGCTCAACCAGGGCCTGGAGCTGATGATCGACAGCCCGGCGGTCGGCTGGGGTGTGGGCATCGACCGGGTCGAGATCAAGGATGTGTCGCTGCCGGAGACCATGAAGCGCTCGATGGCACGGCAGGCGGAGGCCGCCCGGGACCGCCGGGCCCGGGTCATCAACGCGGACGCGGAGTACCAGGCGTCGAAGAAGCTGGCAGAGGCCGCCAAGCAGATGGAGGCCACGCCGTCCGCGCTCCAGCTGCGGCTGCTCCAGACGGTGGTGGCGGTGGCCGCCGAGAAGAACTCCACGCTCGTGCTGCCCTTCCCGGTGGAGCTGCTCCGGTTCCTGGAGCGGGCCCAGCAGCCCGCCGCCCAGGACGGGCCGCCCGCCCGGGAGGAGCAGGCCCCCGCGGCCTCCCCGGCTCCGGCCCCGGCTGCTCCGTCCCCCGACCGGCACCGGGAGGCGCCGGCCGTGGACCTGGCCGGGGACGTGCCGGCCGTGGACCTGGCCGGGGACGTGCCCGCGATGGATCCCGCCGGGGAGGTCCCGGCCATGGATCCGGCCGCGGACGTACCCGCTGTGGACCCGGTGGGGGACATCCCCGCCGTGGATCCGGGCCAGGAGGTACCGGACGTGGAAGTGGAGCCCTTCCGCCCCGAGGGCGACCGGTAGCCGGGGAGCCTCCGTCGGATTCCGGAACCGCAGGGATGCTTTCCAGACAGGTGTAATCCTCACCCTGTGGCGGTCACTCCTGGCGGAGAGTGCCCGGATGTCGAACTGACGTGCCCGGATACCGCAATGTGCCCGTGCCTTTGCGCACGGGCACATTCTGTGTGCGGGTCCTGAAGAGGACCTTGTGTCCGCGCCGGGGTGTGGGAATACTCGGCGCCTGTTGGCATGGACGCGACTCGCTGTTTTCCGGTGGTCGTGTCCGTGTCCCCGCATCCTCCGGGCCCGACGCTCCCCACAGCAGGGGCCCACCCCCCACTGGAGGTCTCGACTTGAAGCACCGACGCATCACCAAGCGGCGTACCGCCATCGCCGGAGCGGGCATAGCCGCCCTCGTCGCCGGCGCGTTCACGCTGAACAGCGCCAACGCATCGCCCGCCGACCCGATCACTCCGGACACCCTGTCCGCCGCCTCGGCGACGCAGCTCACCAGCGATCTCGGCAAGGCCGCCGCCGGGACGTACTACGACACCGACGCCGAGAAGCTCGTGGTCAACGTCCTCGACGAGGACGCGGCGGAGACCGTCCGGGCCAAGGGTGCCGAGGCCAGAATCGTCGAGCACAGCATGGCGCAGCTGAACGCGGCGCGCGGGACGCTCGAGGAGCAGGCCACGATCCCGGGCACCTCCTGGTCGGTGGACCCGACGACCAACAAGGTCCTCGTCACGGCCGACAGCACCGTCAAGGGCGCCGAGCTCGAGAAGCTCAACAAGGTCGTCGACGGGCTGGACGGCAAGGCCGCCGTCGAGCGGGTCGCCGGGGAGTTCAAGCCCCTCATCGCGGGTGGCGAGGCCATTTACAGCGGTGGCGCGCGCTGCTCGCTCGGCTTCAATGTGCTCAAGGACGGCCGGCCGTACTTCATCACGGCCGGCCACTGCGGCGACCAGGGCAGCTCCTGGTCCGACTCCTCGGGCGGCTCCGCGATCGGCACCATGGAGGAGTCCAGCTTCCCGGGCGACGACTTCGCGCTCGTGAAGTACGCCTCCGGTGTGGACGCCCCGAGCGCGGTGGACCTGTACAACGGCAGCAGCCAGGAGATCACCGCGGCGGGCGAGGCGACCGTCGGCCAGGCGGTGCAGCGCAGCGGCAGCACCACCCAGGTGCACGACGGCGCGGTCACCGGCCTCAACGAGACCGTCAACTACCAGCAGGGCTCGGTCTCGGGTCTGATCAAGACCACGGTCTGCGCCGAGCCCGGTGACAGCGGCGGCTCGCTCTTCGCGGGCAGCACGGCGATCGGCCTGACCTCCGGCGGCAGCGGCGACTGCACCTCGGGCGGTACGACCTTCTTCCAGCCGGTGACGGAAGCGCTCCAGGTGTTCGGCGCCGAGATCGGCTGACGCACCACCTGCGTCACCGCACCACCTGCATGCGCATCGCGCACCACCGCACCGCTCTCGGACAGCGGGCCGCCGGCCCCCGGACACCCACTGGTGTCCGGGGGCCGGCGGCGTTTCGCGCGCTCAGAAGTCGAACACCGGTCCCGCGGCGCCGGACAGGACGCAGGAGTTCGGATAGCTGCGCTCGTACGAGACCCTGCTGCCCTCCCAGACGCCCTCGGCGGTGACCACGACCGGGTCCCAGATCTTGGTGCACATCACCTCGGGGGCCTCGCCGGTGGCGCCGGGCAGTGCCGCGAACTCGCCGTCCACCGCCCGGAGCTCGGCGCAGGCCTTGCGCGGAGCGGGGTGGCTGCCGAAGGCGACCGGGGTGCAGTGCAGGACCACGGCCCGCTGGACGGCGGCCGTCGCGGCGGTCTCGCCCCTGCCGATGGTGAGCACCAGCGCCGACGGCGCGTGGAGCCCGTCCGGCTCCGCGGGGGCGGCGTGCGCGACGCCTCCGCCCGTGGCCAAGCAGCCCACCGCCAGTGCCGCCGCCGCACCCCATCGCACGATGCTGTACCGCATGTCGAACACTCCTCGACTCGAAGTCCCGGATATTGGACGTGAGTCTGTCGAAGCGGAGGTGTCGACGCACCTCGGCCCGATCACTTCCGGTCACTCAGGGCGATGGCGCTGTGTCCCACGGTGGTATAGCGGCAGCTCTGCGCGGCGATTCCGCGCCTCTCCCGAGGTGTCCGGCATATGGGCAAACGGGCGGTGATTCAATCCGAAACCACTCTCCCGCCTGTGGGTTCTTCGCCGGTGCGAATAGTTCCGGTTGTCCATCGAGGCCGGAAGTCGCCGCAGTGGCGCCGGATTTTCCGGAGTCGCTCCTGTGGCGTTCGACCTCTCGTTTCCACCGGTTTGCGGTGTGAGCGGCGTGCCGGGCGGCGTGCCGGGCG
>DOWQ01000366.1:5032-5244 GCA_003519485.1 Streptomyces sp.
CTGGCCGAGCGCGCCGCCGGGCGGGGCATGGACGCCGTCGCCCTGGCCGACCGGGACACCCTCGCCGGAGCCGTCCGGTTCGCCAAGGCGTGCGCCGGGGCCGGAGTGCGGCCCGTCTTCGGCGCCGGGCTGGCCGTGGCCGAAACCGTGGCACCTGACGTCGGCCGGGGCACCGCGCGCAGGCGTGCGCCGGTGCGCGGCGGGGCGTTCAT
>DOWQ01000655.1:0-9058 GCA_003519485.1 Streptomyces sp.
GCCCGGCGCGGGCCCAGCCGCTCGCCAGTGCGGGCAGGGCGGGCGGCGCAGAGCGGCGTGGCCAGGGCGGCTCAGACGTCCGCGGCCAGCACCACCACGTCCTCCGCCTCGAACGAGACGCCGACCGTCGTGCCCGTCTCCGGAGCGTCCCGGAGCGGGCAGGCCGCCTCCAGGAGCGGGCCGTTCTCCGGCCGGAGCAGCAGGGTCACGTGGTCGCCGCGGAAGGTACGGGCCGTGACGGCGCAGCGAAGCCCGTCCCGGGCCGGGACGAGGCGTACGCCGGAGGGGCGTACGAGCAGCCGGCAGGCGCCGGCGGGCGCGCCGGGCGGCACCGGGAGCCTGCCCCAGGGGGTGTCCGCCGCCTCCCCGCGCACGGTCGCCGGCACCACGTTGTCGAAGCCGAGGAAGCGGGCGACGAACTCCGAGGCAGGGCTGCGCCAGACCTCCAGCGGGGTGCCGGTCTGGGCGATCCTGCCGTCACGCATCACCACGACTCGGTCGGCGAGCGCGAAGGCCTCTCCCTGGTCGTGGGTGACGGCGAGCACCGTCGTGCCCAGCCGTTCGAACAGCTGGCGGAGTTCCACGACGAGGCGCTCGCGCAGGGTCCGGTCGAGCTGCCCCAGCGGTTCGTCCAGCATCAGCAGCTGCGGCTCCGGGGCGAGGGCGCGGGCCAGGGCGACCCGTTGCTGCTCACCGCCGGACAGCGAGGCGACCGCGCGCCGCCGGGCGCCGGGCAGGCCGACCAGGTCGAGGACGTCCGTGACGCGCCGGTCCGCCTCGGCACGCGGGACCTTGTGCATCCGCAGCCCGAAGGCGACGTTGCCGCCGGCGTCCCGCTGCGGGAAGAGCTGGTGGTCCTGGAACATCAGTCCGACACCGCGCCGGTGCGTGGGCACCCCGGACTGGTCGCGGCCGGCCAGCAGCACCCGGCCCGCGGCCAGCGGCTGGAGCCCGGCCACCGCGCGCAGCAGGGTGGACTTGCCACTGCCGCTGGGCCCGAGCACGCACACCGTCCGGTGCTCGGGGACCTCCAGGTCGACCGCGTCCAGTGCCGCCCGCTCGCCGAAGCGGACGGTCGCCCCGTCCAGCCGCAGCAGCGCCTCGCCGGTCGCACCGGCCCGGGGTGCCCCGTCGGCCGGGTCCGCCGTGCAGGAGGCCCCAGTGGCCACGCCCGCCGGGCCCGTCACGTCGACGGAACCGGCTGTGTCAGAAGCCATGTCAGAACTCCCCGGAGCGGTCGGTGCGGATGCGTTCGAGAGCGAGCAGGGACGCCGCGCACACCAGCATCAGAATCGTGCTGAGCGCCATCGCCTGCCCGTAGTTGAGTTCGCCGGCCCGCCCCAGCAGACGGGCCACGGCGACCGGCAGGGTGGGGGTGTCCGCACGGGCGATGAAGACCGTCGCGCCGAACTCGCCGAGCGAGACGGCGAAGGCGAAGCCCGCGGCGACGAGCAGCGCCCGGCGCACCATCGGCAGGTCCACCTCGCGCCAGGCCCGCAGCGGCGAGGCACCCAGGACGGCCGCCGCCTCGCGGAGCCGGGCGTCCACGGCGCGCAGGACGGGCAGCATCGTACGGACCACGAACGGCACCCCGACCAGCGCCTGGGCCAGCGGTACCAGGAACCAGGAGGAGCGCAGGTCCAGCGGCGGCTCGTCGAGGGTGATCAGGAAGCCGAAGCCGACCGTCACGGCGGAGGTGCCGAGCGGGAGCATCAGCAGCGCGTCGAACCCCCGTACGAACCGCCCCGCGCGCCGGGTGAGCGCGGCGGCCGCCAGGCCGCCGACCAGCAGGGCGATCACCGTCGCCACCGCCGCGTACGCCAGGGAGTTCCCGACCGCCTCCAGCGGAGCGACGGTGAAGGTCCCGCCCTCGTCGGAGCCGAGCGCCCGGTAAAAGGCGAGGCCGTAGCCGTCCGGCCCGTCCAGGGAGCGCTCCGCGAGCACCCCGAGCGGCAGCACGAGCAGCACGCCGATGACGGCGACCGTCGACCACAGCAGCGCCCACTGGCCCGCCCCGCGCGGGCGGCGGGCCGTGTGCGCGGGGTCGACGAGCCGCAGGGTGCTCTCCCGCCGCCGTACGGTCCATGCGTGCACGGCGAGCAGGGCGGCGACCACGCCGAACTGGAGCAGGGTGAGCACGGCGGCCGTCGGCAGATCGAGCAGCTGTGCGGTCTGCCGGTAGATCTCCACCTCCAGGGTGGAGTAGCGCGGACCGCCGAGGATCTGCACCACCCCGAAGGAGGTGAAGGTGAAGAGGAGCACCATCAGGGCCGCCGCGGCGACCGCCGGTGCCAGCGCGGGCAGCGTCACCCGGCGCCACGCCCCGAACCGGCTCGCGCCCAGCACACGCGCCGCCTCCTCCTGCCCCGGGTCGAGCTGTGCCCACAGCCCGCCGACCGTGCGGACGACGACCGCGTAGTTGAAGAACACATGAGCGAGCAGAATCGCCCACACGGACGTGTCGAGCCGTACGCCCCAGAGTTCGTCCAGCATCCCGCCGCGCCCCAGCAGCGCCAGGAAGGCGGAGCCGGCGACGACGGTCGGCAGCACGAACGGGACGACCACGACCGCCCGCAGCAGCTGCTTGCCGGGGAAGTCGAAACGGGCGAAGACGTACGCTCCCGGCAGGGCGACCAGCAGGGTCAGCGCGGTCGAGGCCAGCGCCTGCCAAGCGGTGAACCGGAGCACGTCCAGAACGGCCGGGTCGCCCAGCACCTCGCTGATCCGGCCGAGCTGCCACTGTGCGCCGGAGCGCAGCCCGCGGGCCATGATCGCGGCCACCGGGTAGGCGAAGAAGACCACGAAGAACACCGCGGGGACAGCCATCAGGGCGAGCCGCGGCCAGGCCCCGTAACGGCCGCCGCCACGTCCGCGCCGCCGCCCCTTCGACGGCGGCGGCAGCGCTCCGACGTGCTCCGGGGTGCTTACTTCAGGACGAGCGAGGACCATGACTTGACCCACTGCTCACGGTTCTCGGCGATCTTCGCCGGCTCGAGCGACGCGGGCTTCTCGATCTTCGCGCCGTACTCGGTGAAGATCTCCGGGAGCTTCGCGTCCTCGCGCGCCGGGTTGACGAACATCTGCAGCGGCACGTCCTCCTGGAAGGTCTTGCTCAGCAGGAAGTCGAGGAGGGCCTTGCCGCCCTTCTCGTTCGCCGCGCCGTCCAGCAGGCCGGCGAACTCGGTCTGCCGGAAGCAGGTGCCGGTCGCGACTCCGGTCGGACCCTGCTCGGGCTGCGGCTTCACGCCCAGCACCTCGGCGGGCGGGCTGGAGGCGTAGGAGACGACGAGCGGCTTGTCGCCCTTCCCCTTGCCGGCGGCGGAGCCGGAGAAGCGGTCGTTGTAGGCCTGCTCCCAGCCGTCGACGACCTCGACGCCGTTGGCCCGCAGCTTCTTCCAGTAGTCCTGCCAGCCGGCGTCGCCGTACTCGGCGGCCGTGCCGAGGAGGAAGGCCAGCCCGGGCGACGAGGTCGCGGCGTTCGGGGTGACCAGCAGGTCCTTGTACGCGGGCTTGACGAGGTCGTCGAACGTCTCCGGGGGCGCGAGCTTCTTCTTCTCGAAGTACGCGCGGTCGTAGTTGACGCAGATATCGCCGAAGTCGACCGGGGTGACCCGGTGTTCGTCCTTCCCTGCCAGCAGCTCCGCGGGGACCTGATCCAGTCCCTCGGGCTCGTACGGCGTGAAGATGTCGTTGTCGAGCGCGCGGGACAGCAGGGTGTTGTCGACGCCGAAGAAGACGTCGCCCTGCGGGTTGCCCTTGGAGAGCACCGCCTGGTTGACGGCCGTACCGGCGTCGCCGCCGCGCAGCACCTCGACCTTGTAGCCGGTCTGCTCGGTGAACTTCTTCAGCACCTCGTCGGAGACGGCGAAGGAGTCGTGGGTGACCAGCGTGACGGTCTTCGACTTCTCGCCGTCCCCCTGACCTCCCGAGTCGCCGGAGTCACCGCAGGCGGCGAGCGAGGTGATGCCCAGCACGGCTGCGAGCGCGCCGGCGGCGGTTCGTCGGCGGATGTGCGTCGTCATGAGTGGTGCCTCCCCTGGTTCGGGCAGGGCACGACAGCTCGAGTTCTCGGACCGAACTCCCTACGCCGGTATTACCCGGTTCAGGTTCGAGGGTCTGCGGCCTGACTGCTGCCGCACTCTCAGCGCTGTGCGCTCCCCTGTCGGAATGTGCGTTTGTTCGATCGAACGATATCAGCGCTCGGCGGCGGCGAGCTGGCCGCATGCCCCGTCGATCTCCTGGCCACGGGTGTCCCGTACGGTCACGGGCACGCCGTGGGCCGCGATCGCGGAGACGAACGCCTTCTCGTCCTCCGGCCGGGAGGCGGTCCACTTGGAGCCCGGCGTGGGGTTGAGCGGGATCAGGTTGACGTGCACGGGGTGGCCCTTGAGCAGCCGGCCGAGCCGGTCACCACGCCACGCCTGGTCGTTGATGTCCCGGATCAGGGCGTACTCGATGGAGACCCGGCGGCCGGACTTCGCCGCGTACTCCCACGCCGCGTCCAGCACCTCGCGCACCTTCCAGCGGGTGTTGACCGGCACGAGGGTGTCGCGCAGCTCGTCGTCCGGCGCGTGCAGCGAGACCGCGAGCCGGCACTTGAAGCCCTCGTCGGCGAACCGCAGCATCGCCGGCACCAGGCCGACGGTCGACACGGTGATCCCGCGCTGCGACAGCCCGAGGCCATCGGGCTCGGGGTCGGTGAGCCGCCGGATGGAGCCGACGACGCGGTTGTAGTTGGCGAGCGGCTCGCCCATCCCCATGAAGACGATGTTCGTCAGCCGCCCGGCCGCGCCTGCGCCGTCCCCGGTGGCCGGCTCCCCGTCCCGTACGGCGCCGCCGACAGCGCCGTCGCGCAGGTCGCGCATGGCGGCCACGATCTGGTGGACGATCTCGGCGGTCGACAGGTTGCGGTCCAGACCCGCCTGGCCGGTGGCGCAGAACGGGCAGTTCATGCCGCAGCCGGCCTGCGACGAGATGCACATGGTGACCCGGTCCGGGTAACGCATGAGCACCGACTCGACGAGCGTGCCGTCGAAGAGGCGCCACAGCGTCTTGCGGGTCATGTCGCCGTCGCAGCTGATGTGCCGCACGACGCTCATCAGGTCCGGCAGCAGCTCGGTCGCCAGCTTCTCGCGCGAGGCCGCCGGGATGTCCGTCCAGGTCGCCGGGTCCTCGGCGTACCGGGCGAAGTAGTGCCGCGAGACCTGCCCGGCCCGGAACGGCTTCTCACCGATCGCGGCGGCGGCGTCACGACGCTCGGCGGGAGTGAGGTCGGCAAGGTGCCGCGGGGGCTTCTTGGCTCCGCGCGGCACGGTGAAAGTGAGTTCTCCGGGTACAGGCATGGTTCCTCCAGTGTCGCAGATCCTCTACCACGCCCCGGGCCACTCTGGTGCGACGACGGCCACCACCGGGCGTCCGCTGCTGTTGCTGTCGCTTTGCTGCCACTGTTGCTGTCGNNCGGCCCCGGGGCGGCCCGGCTCCAGGAGGTACCCGACCGGACGCCCCTCACCGTGGCGGGCTGACCACGCCGGTCCGGTGAACCGCCTCCGGTCCCCGCTCCGACACTCTCCGCCGCGGCCCGAGCAGCCGCTCGAAGCAGAGAGAACCCTGCACACCCTCGTAGGGTCCGAAATTCGCGATCCGCTCATAACCGCAGCGGGTGTAGAAGCGCACGGCATCCGGCTGGCGGTCGCCCGTCTCCAGCCGCAGGCCAATCCACCCCTCCCCGTACGCCCACTCCTCCAGCGCGCTGAGGAGCCGGGCGGCGACTCCCGAGCCGCGCCGGGCCGGGTCGACATACATGCGCTTGACCTCGCCGGCCCCTGCTCCCAGCGCCCGAAGCCCTCCGCACCCCACAGCGGTGCCGTCGTCCTCGTAGGCCACGAAGAACACCGCGATGTCGGATGCCGACGGTGGTGTCCCCGGCTCGCTGTCCGGGGTTCCGTATCTCGCGGCGATCTCGGCTCGCTGCCGCTCCCGCAGCGCCGTGGCGTCCGGGTCCGCCCAGGAAACCTGTTCGATCTTCATGCTGCGGATTCTGCCGAGAGGCTGTTTCCCGCAGGTAAAAACGTCAGGCCCCCGCCGCGCTGCGCGGCGGGGGCCTGACGAACGTCCGGGAGGAGCCGGGCCGGCCGGTCCGGGCCGGAGCAGAGTCAGCCGGGACCGACAAAGACGACCAGCAGCAGCCAGACCACCGGGGCGGTCGGCAGCAAGGAGTCCAGGCGGTCCATGATGCCGCCGTGGCCGGGCAGCAGCGTGCCCATGTCCTTGATGCCGAGATCCCGCTTGATCATGGATTCGCCGAGGTCGCCGAGGGTGGCGCTGCCCGCCACCGCCAGACCGAGCAGCAGGCCCTGCCACCAGCTGCCGCCGTCCACCAGGAACTGCATGCACAGCGCACCGCCGGCCATCGCGAAGCCGATCGCGCCCAGCAGCCCCTCCCGGGTCTTGCCGGGGCTGATGCGGGGCGCGAGCTTGTGCCTGCCGAAGCGCCAGCCGACGGCGTACGCCCCGGTGTCGCTGACCACAGTCAGCAGCAGGAAGGTGAGCACCCGCCAGGCGCCGTCGTCCGCCGCCAGCATGAGCGCCACGAAGGTGGCGAGGAAAGGCACGTAGATGGCCGCGAAGAGACCGGCCGTGACATCGCGGAGGTAGTCCTCCGGCGGCTCGGTCATCCGCCAGGCGAGCACGGCGAGCGCGGTGAGCGCCATGGCGACCCAGGCGCCCTCGGCGCCGCGTACGTACCCCGCGACGACCATGGCGACGCCACCGGCCGCGAGCGGCACCAGGGGTGCCCGGATGCCCTTCTTCTCCCTGAGCCGGGAGGTCAGCTCCCACAGGCCGATGACGACGGCGGCCACGATCACGCCGACGAAGACATCCTTGACGAAGAAAAGCGAGGCGAAGATCACCACCCCGAGGCCGAACCCGACCCCTATCGCCGCCGGCAGGTCGCGTCCGGCGCGCTTCTTGCCGGTCTCCGCGGACCGGGGGTGGTCACGCCGTGACGACCGTCCCGAGTGCTCCGGGGGCCCGGGGCGGCCGGGCTCCTGTCGCTCCTCGCGGAACAGGGGGCCGCTCAGCCGCGCGGCCCCCCGGTCACGGTCGTCCTGGTCTCCGCCTGCGTCGGGCACGATGGGCATGGGCCGAGTCTGCGCCGCGTCGCCCGCCGGGTGCGCGGGACCCGCCGGAGCGGGCCGGACAGGTCCCTGACCGGGCGGTACTCCAAAGCCGACGCGCGGCGGAGCGCCCCAGGATGATTTATTCATCAGACCTCGAGGAGCTCGGCTTCCTTGTGCTTGAGCAGTTCGTCCACCTGCGCGGCGTACTTCGCGGTGGTGTCGTCGAGCTCCTTCTCGGCGCGGTGGCCCTCGTCCTCGCCCACCTCACCGTCCTTGATGAACTTGTCGATGGTCTCCTTGCCCTTGCGCCGGACGCTGCGAATGGAAATCTTCGCGTCCTCGGCCTTGGCCTTGGCGACCTTGATGTACTCCTTGCGGCGCTCCTGGGTCAGCTCCGGGAACACCACCCGGATGATGCTGCCGTCGTTGCTCGGGTTGACGCCGAGGTCCGAATCCCGGATGGCCTGCTCGATGTTGCGCAGCGCGCTCTTGTCGAACGGGGTCACCACGGCCATCCGCGGTTCCGGCACCGAGAACGACGCCAGCTGGTTGATCGGCGTCGGGGCACCGTAGTAGTCCGCCACGATCTTGTTGAACATCGCCGGGTGCGCACGGCCGGTGCGGATCGCGGCGAAGTCCTCCTTGGCCACCACGACGGCCTTCTCCATCTTCTCCTCGGCCTCGAGGAGGGTCTCTTCGATCACCACTTGCTCCTGGTGCTATCGGTAAGCAGAGCCTCGCCCCTGCGCGCGTCTACTCCTGCACGGTGTCCGACCGGCAGGCAGTTGTCCATCCCCGGGCCGGGCCGGAGCCCGTGCCGGGTTCAGACCCTGGTGCTTTGATCACTCACCAGCGTGCCGATCTTCTCACCCTTGACGGCGCGAGCGATATTGCCCTCGATGAGCAGCTCGAAGACGAGGATCGGCAGCTTGTTGTCCATGCAAAGGGTGATGGCGGTGGCATCGGCGACCTTGAGGCCGCGGGTGATGACCTCGCTGTACTCCAGCGCGTCGAACTTCACCGCGCCGGGGTTCTTCTTCGGGTCCGAGTCGTAGACCCCGTCGACACCGTTCTTGCCCATCAACAGCGCCTCGGCGTCGATCTCCAGAGCGCGCTGAGCGGCGGTGGTGTCGGTGGAGAAGTAGGGCATCCCCATGCCGGCACCAAAGATGACCACGCGCCCCTTCTCCATGTGGCGGACCGCCCGGAGCGGGATGTACGGCTCGGCGACCTGCCCCATCGTGATGGCGGTCTGGACGCGGGAGTCTATGCCCTCCTTCTCCAGGAAGTCCTGGAGGGCCAGGCAGTTCATGACCGTGCCGAGCATGCCCATGTAGTCCGAGCGGGCCCGGTCCATGCCGCGCTGCTGGAGCTCGGCGCCGCGGAAGAAGTTACCGCCGCCGATGACGACGGCGATCTCGGCGCCGTCGCGGACCACGGCGGCGATCTCCCGGGCCATCTTGTGCACTATGTCCGGATCGACGCCGAGGCCGCCCCCACCGGCGAATGCCTCACCGGACAGCTTCAACATAAACCGGCCGCTGCTGCCCTTGTCGCGTTTGTCGGCCTTGCCGGCGTCCTGATCCATGGGTTCTCCTCGTGCACTGCACAGACGAAGAAGGCCACTGCCGAACGGGGTCTGCTCGATCCCTCTGCGGCAATGGCCTCCTCGTCACCTCTGCGGTCGTCCGGCGCGCGGTCGGCCGACTGGCCCCGACCTTATCGGGGCCGGGGACTTTCCGCTGTCGCTCCGCCGACTCAGCTGCCGACGCGGATGCGGGCGAAGCGCTTGAGCGTGACGCCCGCTTCGTCCAGAACCTTCTGGACGGTCTTCTTGTTGTCCTTCGCAAACGCCTGGTCGACCAGAACGTGCTCCTTGAAGAAGCCGTTCACCCGGCCGTCCACGATCCGCGACAGGGCGGCCTCGGGCTTGCCCT
>DOWQ01000655.1:9072-9525 GCA_003519485.1 Streptomyces sp.
AGGACGCCGACCTGCGGGGGAAGGTCCGGGCTGGTGCGGTGCATGTACGCCGCGACGAAGCCGTCGGCGAACTGCGCGAACCGGTCGAGGACGATCTTCTCGCCGAGGGTGGCGTTGGCCTCGTCCACGTACGCCTGGACGCTCTTGCCGGCCTCGACCTCGGAGGCGAGCAGCGACTCCAGGTCGGCCGGGGAGGTCTTGGCGACGTGGGCGGCGAGCGCGTCGGCGACGACGATGAACTTGNNCGCCCTTGGCGACGAAGTCCGTCTCGCACTTCAGCTCGAGCAGCACGCCGGACTTCTTGTCGTCCGCGATGAGGGACACGACGGCGCCGTTCTCGGCGCTGCGGCCCTCGCGCTTGGCGACGCCCTTCTGGCCCTTGACACGCAAGATTTCGACGGCCTTGTCGACGCTGCCCTCGGCCTCGTCCAGTGCCTTCTTGCAGTCCATCAT
>DOWQ01000655.1:9599-9989 GCA_003519485.1 Streptomyces sp.
TCAGCAGCCGTGACGTGAGCGTCAGGCCTGCTCGGCGTCCGTGGCCGGGGCCTCGGCCACGGGGGCCTCGGCGGGGGTCTCAGCCGGCTTCCCGGCCTCGGCGGGAGCCTCAGCGGCGGGAGCCTCAGCGGGCTTCTCCGCCTCGGCGGCCGGAGCCTCGGTCGCGGGGGCCTCGGCGGCAGGCGCCTCGGCGGCGGCAGGCTCGTCGGCGGGCTTCTTGTCGCCCTCGAGCAGGTCGCGCTCCCACTCGGCGAGCGGCTCACCGGCAGCCTTGTCGCCCGGCTTCTGGTCGCCGGTCGCGGCACCGGAGCGGGCGATGAGGCCCTCGGCGACGGCGTCGGCGATCACGCGGGTGAGCAGGGTGACGGAGCGGATCGCGTCGTCGTTGCC
>DOWQ01000080.1 GCA_003519485.1 Streptomyces sp.
GGGCGCAGCGGCGTCCGGCGGGGGCGCGGCCGACCGGGAGCGCGCACCCGGCGTGGTACGGACGGCACGGGGGCTCTGTTCGGCACCGGGTGCGGTGACGGCCGTGGCCAGGTCCTCCCGGCGGCTCGGCGGTTCGAGCATTTTGGGCTCGGCCGGGCCCGGGACGGCGGTCGACGACCGCTTCTGCCCCTGCGCGGGCGAGGAACCGTCGGACTTCTCGGATACCGAGACACAGCCGGCCAGGACCGGGGCGATCAGAAGGATCACTGCTGTTCGTGGATGCACGGGATCAGGCTGCTGTCCCTGTCGGCCCCAAGGTGCGGCTACGGTGGAAAGACGCCCGCAGGAGTGACGCCGCGTCACTCCTCCGGAGCAGCCGGCGGGCGGCCGCCTGACGCCCGGACGTGGTCCGCCGCCCCGGTCGAGGCGTTCGGACGCCCCGGCCGGTCCGGTGCCGGTGTGTCGTCCGCCGAGTCGGTCCCCCGTGCAGCGGCTGCCGGACACCCTCGCGCAGTTCCACCGTGTCAGCGGCGGCCGGCCCCGCGCGGCTCCTCGGGATCGCCGGCCGGCCTGCGCCGGCCCGCCCGTATGCTGACCGGGAACGGGGCCAACGGGCCCAGCGGGACAACAGGCTCGGTGGGGTCAGCCGGCCCAGAGAGGCCGGCAAGCCCCAACGGCCCGACCCGCCCGGCCGGTCAACCGGTCCGGCCGGGTCAGCGGGCCACAGCACGACCCAGCGAGCCGTACCGGAGTAGGAGCAGAGCCCCCTTGGTGAACGCCGCCCGCCTCAAAGTCGGCTGCATCGGGCTCGGCGACATCGCGCAGAAGGCGTATCTGCCGGTGCTCGCCGCCCAGCCCGGTGTCGAGCCGCACCTGCAGACCCGTACCCCCGCGACGCTGAAGCGGGTCGGCGACAGCCTCCGCATCCCGGACGCGCAGCGCCACACCGACCTCGGCTCGCTCCTCGCGGCCGGGCTGGACGACGCCTTCGTTCACGCGCCGACCACCGCGCACGCCGAGATCGTCACCCGGCTGCTGGAAGCAGGGGTGCCGACCTATGTCGACAAACCGATCGCGTACCACTACGCCGACTCGGAGCGGATCGTCCGGCTGGCCGCCGAACGGCGCGTCGGCCTCGCCGTCGGCTTCAACCGCCGCTACGCGCCCGGCTATGCCCAGTGCGCGGAGCAGCCGCGCGATCTGATTCTGATGCAGAAGAACCGGGTCGGTCTGCCCGAGGACCCGCGGACGTTCGTCCTCGACGACTTCATCCATGTCGTCGACACCCTGCGCTTTCTGCTGCCCGGCCCCGCCGAACACATCGACATCCGCACCCGGGACCGGGACGGACTCCTGCACCACGTCGTGCTCCAGCTGTCCGGCGACGGCTTCACGGCCATCGGCACCATGAACCGGCTGAGCGGCTCCGCCGAGGAGGTCCTGGAGATCTCCGGCCGGGACACCAAGCGCCAGGTGTCCAATCTGGCGGAGATCGTCGACCACAAGGGGCAGCCCACCGTCCGCCGCCGCGGCGACTGGGTGCCGGTGTCCCGCCAGCGCGGCATCGAACAGGCCGCGCTGGCCTTCCTGGACGCCGACCGCGCGGGCGAACAGCTCACCGCCGAGGACGCCCTGGCGACCCATGAGCTGTGCGAGCGGGTCGTGACCGCGGCCGTCGACCCCGCCGCCTGACCGCCCGTACGCCTTCCAGCGCGCAGTACGCGACGAGCGCCGCCAGCGCGCCGTGCACCGGCCAGTCGCCGAACCGTACGTACGGACTGGTGCCGCCGCCGAGCGGCACCTCGTACACCGCGGCCGTGCTGCTGTCCGTGCCGAGCCTGTCGCCGACCGGCTCCCCGCGCGGGCCGTGCACCGCGCTCACCCCGGTCAGCGTCGCGTGCACCATCGGGCGCCAGGTCTCCGCCGCCCGCAGCGCCGCCAGCGAGGCGTGCTGCTGCGGCGCCCAGCTCTGCTGGAAGGACGAGGTGGCCGACTGGGCGACCAGCACCGAGCTCCCCTCCCGGACCAGGTGGCGGCTCATGTCGGGGAACGCGGATTCGAAGCACACCAGTGGGCCGATCCGCAGGCCATCGGCGCCCGGCGGGTCCATCACGACCGGCGCGGTGCCGCGGTGGCGGTCCTCGGCCGCCGCCTTGCCCACCGAGGTGGCCCAGCCCAGCAGCGGCCGGGCCGGGATGTACTCCCCGAACGGGACCAGCCGCATCTTGTCGTAGCGCTGCCCGCTCACCCCGTCCGGGCCGACGAGCACCGAACTCTTGAAGATGCCCGGCCGGCCGGAGCGCCGGGCGTCCACGTTCACCAGCAGCTCCGCGCCCACCTGCCGGGACAGTGCGGCCAGCCTCCCGGCGAGCCCGGGGTCGCCGCTCAGGTCCCGGCCGACGCTGCTCTCGCCCCAGACGACCAGGTCCGGATCGCGGCCCGCAAGCCCGCGGGTCAGTTCCTCCTGCCGGGCGAAGCGCCGGTCCACGCTGTCGAGACCGTCCACAACGCCCGGTTCGACGACGGCGATCCGCGCGGTTCCGGCCCGCTCCGGCAGCGGCGCGAAGGCCCAGGCCGTGCCCCCGGCCGCCGTGCAGGCGAGCACCCCCGCGAAGGCCGCACGGCGCGCGGCGGGCACCGCGACCAGCGCGGCGAGCGCGGTGTTCACCGCGACCAGAAGGAAGCTCACCAGCCACACGCCGCCGAGCGAGGCGAGCCGCAGCGCGGGCTCCACCTGCCACTGGCTCGCGCCGAGCAGGCCCCATGGGCCGCCCAGGTACTCCCAGGACCGGACGAGCTCCACCATCAGCCAGCCGGACGGCACCAGGACCACGGCCGCGGCCATCGCCCATCCGCCCGGACGGCCGTGCAGCAGCCGCCGGACCAGCAGGCCCCAGGGCGCCCACAGCAGACCCAGCAGCGCCGACAGCAGCAGGATGAAGACGTGCAGGCTCGGAATCAGCCAGTGGTGCACGGCCAGTATGAGGCCCAGCCCGCCGAGCCAGCCGTCGAGCGCGGCGCGGCGGGCCGTNNGGGCCGTAGGGGCCGACCGGATGAGCAGCAGCCACGGAACCAGGGCCGCGTACGCGAGCCACCACAGCGCCGGGGCCGGAAAGGCCGGCGCGGGCAGCGCCCCCGCCGCGACCGCCGCGGCTCCGCGCCACCACGGTGAGGACAGCAGCCCGGGCCCTCGTCGGCCGACCGACACCCGCATCCGGCGCCTCCCTCACTCCGGCCCGCGACCGGTGTCAGAACAGTGTGCGACAGCCCGGCGGTCCGGGACAGCCCACACTCCGTACCCCGGCGAGGCCTCCGAGTCACGGGCGCCCGGCCCGGCGCGGGCCGGGCACGGGTCAGGGAAGTCGGCACGGTCAGGTCGCCGGCACGGTCGGGACGCCGGGACGGTTCGGACACCAGCACGGCCCGGACGCCAGCACGGCCCGGACGCCAGTGCGGTCAGGACGCCAGGACGGCCAGGAGCCGGCCCGCCACCGCCGCCATCGCGTCACGCGCCGGGCTCAGATACCTCCGCGGGTCCACGACCGAGGGGTCGGCGGCGAGGGATTCCCGCAAGCTGCCGGTGTACGCGACATTGAGCGCCGTACCAATATTGATCTTCACCATGCCGTTCCGCACGGCCCGGCGCAGCTCCTCGTCGGGTACTCCGGAGGAGCCGTGCAGTACCAGCGGGACCGGCACCGTCTCGCGGAGCCGGGCGATCAGGGCGTGGTCCAGCGCCGCGGTGCGCTCGGTCATCGCATGCGAATTGCCCACGGCGACCGCGAGGGCGTCCACCCCGGTCGCGGCCACGTACGCCGCCGCGTCGCCGGGGTCCGTCCGTACGCCCGGGGCGTGGGCGCCGTCCTTCCCGCCGACCTCGCCGAGCTCGGCCTCCAGCCAGATGCCGCGCTCGTGGGCCCAGTCGGCGGCCCGGACTGTGACCCGCACGTTCTCCGCGTAGGGCCGCTTCGAGGCGTCCAGCATCATCGAGGAGACCCCGGCCTCCGCGCCCGCCTCCAGGAGTTCCGGGCTCTCGATGTGGTCGAGGTGGACCGAGACCGGCACCCGGGCGCCCCGCGCCGCGGCGGTGGCCCCGGCGAGGATGGTGGCGGCCCGGCCGCCGTGGAACTTCACGGCGTTCTCGCTGACCTGGAGGACCACCGGGAGCGCGGCGGCCTCCGCCGCCTGCACGATCGCTTCGGCGTGTTCCAGGGTGATGACGTTGAACGCGGCGAGGCCCCGGCCGGCGGCCCGGGCTTCGGCGACGAGATCGGCGGTGGCGGCGAGGGACATGGCCTTCTCTCGGTACGGGAAGGGGCGGGTCAGCCCAGGACGACGGAGCGGGTGAGGTTGCGCGGCCGGTCGGGGTCGGCGCCCTTCGCCTCGGCGACGGCCACGGCCAGCCGCTGGGCGCGGACGAGGTCGGCCATCGGGTCGTAGCCCGCGGAGCCGGAGTCGGCGTCGGTGCCGTCTCCGGTGCCGGCCCCGGTGCCGGCCGGGGCGCCGGACTCGGCGACGAGGGTGCCGCCGGTCCGGGCGACATCGGCCGCCAGGCCTTCCGGTACGGCGCCGAACACCCAGGCCACGCGGCCCGGCCCGGTGACGCTGATGGGCCCGTGGCGGTACTCCATGGCGGGATACGCCTCGGTCCAGGAACCGGCCGCCTCCCGCATCTTGAGCGCCGCCTCCTGGGCGAGACCGCAGGTCCAGCCGGTGCCGAGGAAGGTGAACTGCTCGGCGCCGGTGAGCCCGGCGGGCAGCGGGACGGTGAGGGCCCGTTCGGCGTCGGCCGCCGCGACCGAGAGGTCCTCGCCGAGATGGGCGCGCAGCAGCGCGAGTGCGCTGGTGGCGAACCGCGTCTGGACCACGGAGCGCTCGTCGGCCCAGTCCAGGACGGCCACCCGGTCAGCCGCGCGCATCACCGGGGTGCCCGCGTCGGCGGTGATCGCGGAGGTGGCGGCACCTCCCGGCTCGGCCCCCCCGGCGATTCCCGCCCGCTCGAGGAGTCGCAGCACCTCGGTGGTGGTGCCCGACCGGGTGAGGGCCAGGATCCGGTCGTAGCGCCGGCCTACGGGGAACTCCGAGGCGGCGAAGGCGTCCGTCTCGCCCTGGCCCGCCGCCTCGCGCAGCGCCGCGTACGACTGGGCGACGAACCAGGAGGTGCCGCAGCCGACGACCGCGGTCCGCTCACCGGGGCGCGGCAGCGTGTCGGCGAGGGATGGCGCGAGCTGCGCCGCCCGGCGCCAGCACGCGGGCTGGGTCGCGATCTCGGCAGCGGTGCGGGAGGCGCCGGGAGGCATGGGTGCTCCTTTTTCCTGCAGGGGATGTGCGTGATGTTGATTGTTCCATGCAGTATATGAGCAGTAAAGAGCAAGTCCGTGAGGTGTGCGAGGGTGAGGGCGTGGCGAAGCAGCAGCGGTGGAGTTCCCTGATGGAGCTGTTGGCGGAGGACGGGCGGCTGGAGGTCGACGAGGCCGCGGCCCGTCTGAAGGTGTCCCCGGCGACGATCCGGCGCGACCTGGACGAGCTGGCCGCCCAGCGGATGCTCGTCCGCACCCGCGGGGGAGCGGTGGCGCACGGCGTCTCCTATGAACTCCCGCTGCGCTACAAGACCGGGCGGAACGCCCCCGAGAAGCAGCGGATCGCGCGGGCGGTCTCCGAGCTGATCGCCACCGGCGACGTCGTCGGCCTCAACGGCGGCACGACCACCACCGAGATCGCCCGCACCCTGGCGCTGCGCGACGGCGGCCCCGGTCCGGCGCCGGCCCTGACGGTCGTGACCAACGCCCTCAACATCGCCACCGAGCTGGCCGTACGCCCGCACATCAAGATCGTGCTGACGGGCGGGGTGGCCCGCCCGCAGAGCTACGAACTGGTGGGGCCGCTGGCCGGCGGCGTGCTGCGGGAGGTCGTCCTCGACATCGCCGTCCTCGGCGTGGACGGCATCGACCCGGAGCGCGGCATCATGGCGCACCACGAGGACGAGGCGGGCGTCAGCAGGCTGCTCGCCGAGCGTTCGCACCGGGTCGTCGTCGCCGCCGACTCCACGAAGGCCGGCCGGCGCGGGTTCGCCCGGATCTGCGGGCTGGACCGGGTGCACTACCTGGTGACGGACACCGGGCTGGGCTCGGACGACCGGGCGCGCATCGCCGACCTGGGCGTCAGGATCCTGGCGGTCTGAGCCCGTTCGTGGACTCGCTCAGACCAGGGCGGGCGGCTGCGGGTTCCGGTCTGCCACCGGCACCGGGCGCTCCGCCGGCTCCGTTCCGGGACCCGGTCCGGCCGGCTTCCCCGGCCGCGGCTCCGGTCCGGCCCGCGGCTCCGAGCCCGGCTGCCC
>DOWQ01000086.1 GCA_003519485.1 Streptomyces sp.
CGATGCGCGGCTTCGCCGCCGAGCTGGCCCGGGCCGAGGTCGTCGTGTCCTGCACCGGCGCCACCGGGCTCGTACTGACCGCCGACGACCTGCGTACGGCCCTCGCCGCGCGGGACGCCGCGGCGCCCGGCCTGAACCTGCTCGACCTGGCGATGCCGCGCGACATCGACCCCGCCGGGCACCGGGTCGGCGGCGTGCGCCTCGTGGACATCGAGACCCTCGCCGGCACGTCGGCGGACGCCCCTATGGCGGCGGACCTGGACCAGGTGCGGGCCATCGTGTCCGAAGAGGTCTCCGCCTTCGGCGCCGCACAGCGGGCCGCGCACATCACTCCGACCGTGGTCGCCCTGCGCACCATGGCCGCGGACCTCGTCGCGAGCGAGATCGCCCGCCTCGACGGCCGCCTTCCCGACCTGGACGGCAAGCAGCGCGCGGAGATCACCCAGACCGTGCGCCGCGTCGTCGACAAACTCCTGCACGCGCCCACCGTGCGGGTGAAACAACTCGCGGGCGAACCCGGCGGTGCCGGGTACGCGGACGCGTTGCGTGAACTCTTCGACCTCGACCCCAAGGCGGTCGACGCCGTCAGCCGGGCGGACAGCGGCGACCCCGAACGGGAGCGGGCATGAACGAGAGCAGGAACAACATCAGCAGCATCGATGGCACCGGGGCCCTCAAACTCGGCACCAGGCGCAGCAAGCTCGCCATGGCGCAGTCCGGCATGGTCGCGGACTCCGTGCGGCAACTGACCGGCCGCCCCGTCGAGCTGGTCGAGATCACCACGTACGGCGATGTCTCCCGCGAGCATCTCGCGCAGATCGGCGGCACCGGCGTCTTCGTCTCCGCCCTGCGCGACGCGCTGCTCGCCGGGGAGATCGACTTCGCGGTGCACTCCCTCAAGGACCTGCCGACCACGCAGCCGGACAACCTGGCCCTTGCGGCCGTCCCGGTCCGCGCAGACCCGCGCGACGTCCTGGTCGCCCGCGACGGCCTCACCTTCGAGGAGCTGGCCGCCGCCTCGGGCGAGGACGGCCGGGTGGTCCGGGTCGGCACCGGGTCGCCGCGCCGGATGGCCCAGCTCAACGCCTGGGCGGCGTCGCTCGGCGCCACCATCGAGACCGTCCCGATCCGCGGCAACGTCGAGACCCGTATCGGGTTCGTGCGCTCCGGGGAGCTGGACGGGGTCGTGCTGGCCGCCGCGGGCCTGACCAGGGTCGGCCGGCTCGACGAGGTGACCCAGACGCTGCCGCTGGACGCCGTACTGCCCGCCCCCGGTCAGGGGGCCCTGGCGGTCGAGTGCACCGCGGCGAACACCGACCTCACAGCCGTGCTCGCCGAGCTCGACGACCCGCGCACGCGGGCCGCCGTGACCGCCGAGCGATCCCTGCTCGCCGCTCTGGAGGCCGGTTGCAGCGCACCTGTGGGTGCCCTGGCCGACCTGCTGGTCGACGGGCAGGTTGTCACTGAGATGCGCCTGCGCGGCGTCGTCGGCACCACCGACGGCAAGACGCTGGTGCAGCTGTCCACCACCGGTCCCGTACCCTCGTCGCTCGACGGTGCGGCGGCTCTCGGCCGCGAACTCGCCGCCGAGATGCTCGCCAAGGGTGCGGCCGGTCTGATGGGGGAGCGAGCACTTTGAGCCCCACCGCCGTAAATCTACGATCCGCACACCACTCCGCTCTCGGTCACGTCACCTTCCTCGGTGCCGGACCCGGAGATCCGGGGCTGCTGACGCTGCGCGCCGTGGAGGCGCTGACCCGCGCGGATGTGCTGGTCGCCGACCCTCAAGTGCTCGACGTCGTGGTCACACACGCGCGGGCAGGGGTGGACGTCCCGCAGCGGTCCGGGCATGACGAGGGGTCAAACTCCACTGGCGCCCGCGTCTTGGAGGACTCCCTCAATCTTGTCATGGAGGCCGCGCGGAGCGGCAAGCGGGTGGTCCGTGCGCTCTCCGGTGATCCCGGCCTCGACGGCGACGCCGCGGGGGAGATGCTCGCCTGCGCCGCCGAGGGCATCGTCTTCGAGGTGGTGCCCGGGGTGTCGACCGCCGTGGGCGTGTCCGCCTACGCCGGCGTGCCGCTGCGCTCCGCCGCGGGCGGTGACGTGCGCTTCGTCGACGCCGCCACGGCCTCGGACCGCTGCTGGTCCGAGATCGGCACCAGCGACGCCACCGCCGTCGTCTCCACCACTCTGGCGACGGTTCCGTCGGCGGCCGCCGAACTGGTCTCCGCGGGGCGGAAGCCCGACACCCCGATGACCGTCACCGTCGCCGGCACGACCACCCGGCAGCGCACCTGGGCCGCCACCCTGGGCTCCGTCGCCCAGGTGCTGAAGGCCGCGAAGGTGCTGCCCTCGGCGGACGGCACGCAGCCCGTGATAGCCGTCGTCGGCGAGCACGGCGCGACCGCGCAGCTCGACCAGCTCGCCTGGTTCGAGTCCAAGCCGCTGTTCGGCTGGAAGGTCCTCGTCCCGCGGACGAAGGAGCAGTCCGCCTCGCTCTCCGACCAGCTCCGGTCGTACGGCGCGGTGCCCAGCGAGGTGCCGACCATCGCCGTCGAGCCGCCGCGCACCCCGCAGCAGATGGAGCGGGCGGTCAAGGGCCTGGTCACCGGGCGCTACGAGTGGATCGCCTTCACCTCGGTCAACGCCGTGAAGGCGGTCCGGGAGAAGTTCGAGGAGTACGGGCTCGACGCCCGCGCCTTCGCCGGCATCAAGGTGGCCGCGGTCGGCGAGCAGACCGCCAAGGCGCTGATCCGCTTCGGTGTGAAGCCGGACCTGGTGCCCAGCGGCGAGCAGTCGGCCGCCGGTCTGCTCGAGGACTGGCCGCCGTACGACCCGGTGTTCGACCCGATCGACCGGGTGTTCCTGCCGCGCGCCGACATCGCCACCGAGACCCTGGTGGCCGGGCTGATCGAACTTGGCTGGGAGGTCGACGACGTCACCGCCTACCGGACGGTGCGCGCCTCGCCGCCGCCGGCCGAGACCCGTGAGGCGATCAAGGGCGGCGGCTTCGACGCGGTGCTCTTCACCTCGTCCAGCACGGTACGGAACCTCGTCGGCATCGCCGGCAAGCCGCACAATGTCACCGTCATCGCCTGTATCGGCCCGGCCACCGCCAAGACGGCGGAGGAGCACGGACTGCGGGTCGACGTCCTGTCGCCCGAGCCGTCGGTCACCAGGCTGGCCGAGGCGCTCGCCGACTTCGGCGCCAACCGCCGGGCGGCGGCCGTGGCGGCGGGCGACCCCGTCACCAGGCCGAGCGAGCGGCGGCCCGGATCGCGCCGTCGTCGCGCGGCGACCTGACTGCCTCAAGGAGCTGCACGGCGAACCCTGAGGCCGGCCCCAGGGTTCGCCGTGCAGCGCACAGCAGCGGAAGAGACGCCGCTCGCGGACCGACCGCACCACCAGTGGCCCACGCCCTTCACATCGGGCGCGGGCCACGGGTGGTGCGGTTCGTCATTGCCCGGCTGCGTACGGCAGGAAGCCGGCCCAGGCGGCGGGGGTGAAGTCGGCCCCGGGGGAGCATCCCGCCGGATCCCGGTGACCTGAGTCCCGGTCGGCCGCGGTCCGGAGGCGCGGACACTCCCTGCGGGAGCGGCCTCCGCCGCCGCTTCCTCCGGCTGCCGTGCCCGAGTCCGACGCCGGTGGTCCCGGAGACGCCGGTGGCCGGACGCCGCGTCCCGATCCGTTCCAGACGTGCGGCGGTTGGGAGCGTGCCTTCCGGGCTCCGGGCCCGGGGCTGTGCCGGGACTGCCGCGACGACGGTCCGCTGGTGAGCGAGGGGGGAGCGTCGACCGAGGCGCCGGCGGCCGTGTGATCGGGTACGGCCCGGGCCTCGGGCGGCCCGTGGGGCGGCGGGCCGGGCGACGCGGCGTCGGCAAAGGAGCTCCCCGGACGGGCGTAGCGTGGAGGCATGAGCGAGCGATCCATCGGTATGCGTCCGCGTCGGCTCCGTACGACCCCCGCCGTCCGCCGCCTGGTCTCCGAGCACCGGCTGCACCCGGCCGAGCTGATCCTCCCCGCGTTCATCCGCGAGGGGATCACCGATCCGGTGCCGGTGTCCTCGATGCCGGGCGTCGTCCAGCACACCCGCGACACCCTCCGGAAGGCCGCCGCCGAGGCGGCGGGCGCGGGCCTCGGCGGGATCATGCTGTTCGGCGTGCCGCTGGAGAAGGACGCCGTCGGCTCGGCCGGCACCGACCCGGACGGCATCCTGCAGACCGCGATCCGGGACGTACGGGCCGAGGTGGGCGACGAGCTGGTCGTCATGTCCGACCTGTGCCTGGACGAGTTCACCGACCACGGTCACTGCGGGGTCGTCGACTCCCGGGGCCGGGTCGACAACGACGCGACGCTGGAGCGGTACGCCCAGATGGCGCGCGTACAGGCCGAGGCGGGCGTCCATGTGGTGGGCCCGAGCGGCATGATGGACGGCCAGGTCCGCGTCGTACGGGAGGCGCTGGACGGCGCCGGGCACCACGACGTCGCGATCCTCGCCTACACCGCCAAGTACGCCTCCGCCTTCTACGGCCCGTTCCGCGAGGCCGTCGACTCCTCGCTCCAGGGCGACCGGAAGACGTACCAGCAGGACCCGGCCAACGC
>DOWQ01000489.1 GCA_003519485.1 Streptomyces sp.
CCGTAGCGGGCCGGCAGGCGGCGCTCGCAGCGCGCGCCGGTGAGCGCGAAGCGGCCGCCCGCGCGGGAGTCGAGGCGGGCGTGCTCGTCGCGCGGCAGATACGCGAAGTCGGTGACGCCGTGGAACACGCTTTCGCGTCCACGCAGTTCGAACGCCTCGCCGCCGGCCGTGACCGTGCAGCCGCCGCCGAGCGGCAGCACGATCCACTCGCTGTCACCGGTGTCGAAGGTGTGCGAGCCACCGGGCGGCAGTTCGAGGACGCGCAGGCTCGCGTGGCCCCAGCCGGCCTGCTCCGGGTCGATGGCGGTCGCGTACGGGCCGTCGGCCGTGCTGCCGGCGGGAAGGTGGAGATGCGCGGGGCCGGAGCGGGCGGGCCGAGTGGGCTGACCGGTGGGCGGCGGACCGGACTGAGCGGACTGAGCCGGCTGACCGTGCCGGCCGTGCCGGCCGTGCTCGTCGGGCTGATCGGATGTCATGGCTTCGAGTCTCCTGCGGGCGGGCCGTCAGAGGAGTCCGACGGCGGTGTCGACGGCGGCGGCGACGTCACCGTCCGCCGGATAGAGCAGCGAGCGGCCGACGACCAGGCCCTGGACGGTCGGCAGCCGCAGGGCCTTGCGCCACCTCTCGTACGCGCCGTCCTGGTCCGTGCCGACCTCGCCCCCGAGCAGGACGGCCGGGAGCGTGGACGTCTCCATGACGGCCGCCATCCGGTCCGGGTCCTCGGTCACCGGCACCTTCAGCCAGGTGTAGGCGGAGGTGCCGGCGAGGCCGGAGGCGATGGCGATGGACTTGGTGACGGCCTCGGCGCTCAGATCGTTGCGCACCTTCCCGCCCACCCGCCGGGAGATGAACGGCTCGACGAAGACGGGCAGCCGGTGTGCGGCCATGTCGTCGATCGCGCGGGCAGTGGAGAGGAGGGTGGTCAGCGAGCCGGGGTCGTCGTAGTCGATACGGAGCAGCAGCTTCCCCGCGTCGTAGCCGAGCCGGGCCAGATCCTGGGCGCGGTGGCCGGTGAAGCGGTCGTCCATCTCGAAGACCGCGCCGGCGAGGCCGCCGCGGTTCATGGAGCCCATCACGACCTTGCCGTCGAGGGCGCCGAGGAGCAGCAGGTCCTCGATGATGTCGGCGGTGGAGAGCACGCCGTCGACGCCGGGCCGGGAGAGCGCGAGGCAGAGGCGTTCGAGGAGGTCGGCGCGGTTGGCCATGGCGAGGCCGTGCCCGCCCACACCGAGCGCGCCCCGCGCGGGGTGGTCCGCGGCGATGATCATCAGGCGGCCGCTGCCGCCGATGAGCGGCCTCCGCACGCGGCGGGCGGCCGCCTCCTCGATCGCCTCCGGGCGCCGGGCCCGGATCCGCGCGAGGTCGGAGACCCGGACGGGCGCGGGGCTCTCGCCGGGCGCCGTCATGAGGCCGCCAGGGTCGCCTCGACCTCGGCCTCGGTCGGCATCGCCGACGAGCAGGCCAGGCGGGAGGCGACGATCGCCCCGGCGGCGTTCGCGTAGGTCATGACGCGCTCCAGGTCCCAGCCGCTGAGCAGCCCGTGGCAGAGCGAGCCGCCGAAGGCGTCGCCCGCGCCGAGGCCGTTCACGACCTCGACCGGCACGGGCGGAACCTCGGCCGCGGAACCGTCGCGGTGCAGTGCGAGTACGCCCTTCGGGCCCTGCTTCACCACCGCGAGCTCCACTCCCGCGTCGAGCAGAGCCCGGGCGCAGCCCTCCGGGTCCCGTACGCCGGTGGCGACCTCGCACTCGTCGAGGTTGCCGACGGCGACGGTGGCGTGGGCCAGGGCCCGGGCGTAGTACGGACGGGCCGCGGCGGCGCGGGCCGCGTCCGAACCGGCGTCCGGGTCCGCCTCCGGATCCCCCCAGAACATGGGGCGCCAGTCGAGGTCGAACACCGTGGCGGTGCGGTCAGCCGTGCTCGCGCGGCGCCCTGCCGACCGGGCGGCGAGGGCGGCGAGGGTGGCGGTGCGGCTCGGCTCCTCGCAGAGACCGGTGCCGGTCATCCAGAACACCCGGGCCGCCCGGACCGCGTCGAGGTCCAGTTCGTCGGCGGCGATCTCCAGGTCCGGCGCCTTGGGCTGCCGGTAGAAGTAGAGCGGGAAGTCGTCCGGCGGGAAGATCTCGCAGAACGTCACCGGGGTCGCCCGGCGGGGTACGGCCGTCACCCAGCGGTCGTCGACGCCGAACTCGCGCAGGGCCTGGTGGATGTAGTCACCGAACGGGTCGCGGCCGGTGCGGCTGACGACCGCGGTACGCCGGCCGAGCCTGGCGGCGGCGACCGCGACGTTGGTGGAGGAGCCACCGAGGAACTTGCCGAACGTCTCGACCTGCGGCAGCGGCACACCGGTCTGGAGGGGATAGATGTCCACCCCGATCCGGCCCATCGTGATCAGGTCGTACGGCTCGGACGGCTCGGACGGTTCCGAAGGCTCGGAGGGCTCGCCCGGCCCGCCCCGTCCGCTCGCTCGTTCGTTCGGTCGCTGCGGTCCGTACGGCCGGCGCGGCTCGTGCGGGTCCGTCGGCTCCGTCATGCTCGCCCCTTAGGCTCGGCTGCGTCCCAGGTCTAGCCGCGCGCGCCGGGCACTGTCAAGACTTTGTCCTTACATACTGACCTCGCTGTCGCCCAGCTTGACCATACGTCCTTATGTCCTGACCAAGCCTTGACACTGCTCGGAGCGGGCAGGAAAGCTACTCGGCACCATCCCCCACCCGCCTTTCTCCTGCCCGCCGGCAGGGAGAACCCCCGTTCCCGGTCCCCCGACGACCGACGCGAGGAGAGCCGCCCGCCATGACCGCAGTCAGCTCCGCACCCCCGTCTCCCGCCACCCTGGACCGGCTGCGCATCGGCTCGGCACCCGACTCCTGGGGCGTGTGGTTCCCCGACGACGAGCACCAGGTGCCGTGGCAGCGCTTCCTGGACGAGGTCGCCGGTGCGGGCTACTCCTGGATCGAACTCGGCCCGTACGGCTATCTCCCGACCGACCCCGCCCGGCTCACCGACGAAGTCGCCCGGCGCGGTCTCGCGGTCTCCGCCGGCACCGTCTTCACCGCGCTGCACCGGGGGCCCGACGTCTGGGACTCCACCTGGGCGCATGTCGAACAAGTGGCCGAGCTGACTCGGGCCATGGGCGCCGGCCACCTGGTGGTCATCCCGTCCTTCTGGCGCGACGACCGGACCGCCGAGATCATCGAGGACCGGGAGCTCACCGCCGCGCAGTGGCGCCACCTCGCCACCGGCATGGAGCGGCTGGGCCGCGAGGTCCGGGAGCGGTACGGGCTCGGCATCGTCGTGCACCCGCACGCCGACACCCACATCGACGGCGAGGAGAACGTCGCCCGCTTCCTGGACGCCACCGACCCGGACCTGGTCGGCCTCTGCCTGGACACCGGGCACTACGCGTACTGCGGCGGCGACAGCGTCCGGCTGATCGAGACGTACGGCGAACGGATCGGCTATCTGCACCTCAAGCAGGTCGACCCGGAGATCCTGACGGACGTCGTCGCCAACGGGGTGCCCTTCGGGCCCGCGGTGCGGCGCGGGGTGATGTGCGAGCCGCCCAATGGCGTGCCCGCGCTGGAGCCCGTCCTGGCGGCCGCGCAGAAGCTGGACGTCGACCTCTTCGCGATCGTGGAGCAGGACATGTACCCGTGCCCGCCGGACCAGCCGCTCCCGATCGCGGAGCGGACCCGGCAGTTCCTGCGCTCCTGCGGCGCGTAGCCGACCGCGGCCAGTCCCGTACGGCCACGGCGACGCCGCCCTACCGGTAACACCGCGCGGGAAACGCGTGAGCGGGGCCGCGGGCCCGGGACGCGGGCGCCGGGCGCGGGTAGTCGTACAGAGCGGGCCGGACCAACACTCCTAAGGACACGGACACCAATGTCTGAGCACGGAACACTGGGCGTAGCCGTCATCGGCACCGGCCGGATGGGCGCCGATCACGTCCGCCGGCTGGACCGGATCACCAGCGGGGCGCGGGTCAGCGCCGTCGTCGACATCGACGCCGAGCGGGCCGGGCGGCTCGCCGCCGGCATCGACGGCTGCACCGCCTACACCGACCCGTCGGCCGCCATGGCCGCCGCGGACGTGGACGCGGTGGTGATCGCCTCCCCCGGCCCCGTCCACGAGGAGCAGCTGCTCCTGGCGTTCGAACACGACCTGCCGGTCCTGTGCGAGAAGCCGCTGACTCCCGACGCGGCGTCCGCGCTGCGGGTGCTGGAGGCCGAGAGCAAGCTCGGCCGGCGGCTGGTGCAGGTCGGGTTCATGCGCCGGTACGACGCCGAGTTTCTGCGGCTCAAGGCGCTGCTCGACGCGCGCGAACTGGGGCGGGCGATGATGCTGCACTGCACGCACCGCAACGTCTCCAGCCCGCCCGGCTTCACCGAACAGATGATGATCAACGACTCGGTGGTGCACGAGATCGACACCAGCCGCTGGCTGCTGGAGCAGGAGATCACCGCCGTGACCGTGCTGCGGCCGGGCCGCCCGGGCGGCGGCGCGGGCGGGGTCGGCGAGCCGCAGCTCGTGCTGTTCGAGACCGACGGCGGCGCGGTCGTCGACGTCGAGATCTACGTCAACTGCGGCTTCGGCTACCAGGTGCGGTGCGAGGCGGTGTGCGAGTCCGGCACGGCCCGGGTCGGCGACGGGCACTCCATGGTCACCAACGCGGCGGGCCGCTGGGGGGGCGAGATCGCCCAGGACTACGTGGTGCGATTCGAAGACGCGTACGACCGCGAGGTGCAGCACTGGGTGGACGCCACCCGGCGCGGCACGGTCGAGGGACCGAGCGCGTGGGACGGCTACGCGGCGGCCGCGGCCTGCGAGGCGGGCGTGCTCGCGCAGGCGTCGGGCCGGCGCGTACAGGTCGAGCCGGCCGAGCGGCCGGCGCTCTACCGGGACGCCTGATGCGGATCGGCTTCCTGGGCGCGGGCCGGATCGGGGCCTTCCACGCCGAGGCGCTGGCCCGCACACCCGGCGTGGACGAACTCCTGATCGGGGACCTCGACGCCGGGCGGGCTGCCGAACTCGCGGCCCGAGTCGGGCGGCAGGGCGGGGCACCCGCGCGGGCCGCGGAGTCGGTGGACTCCGTCTTCACCGGCGGCGTGGACGCGGTGGTCATCGCCACCGCGACCGCCGCGCACGCCGGCTTCATCACCCGCGCGGCGCGCGCCGGGCTGCCCGCGTACTGCGAGAAGCCCGTCGCCTTGGACCTGGCCGGCACGCTGGCCGCCCTCCGGGAGGTCGAGGACGCCGGGACGCTCCTCCAGATGGGCTTCCAGCGGCGGTTCGACCCCGGCTACCGGGCCGCCCGGCAGGCCGTACGGGAGGGCAGGCTCGGGCGGCTGCACACGATCCGGGCCGTTACCTCCGATCCCGCGCCGCCACCCGCCGGATTCCTGCCGCTCTCCGGCGGGCTGATCCGGGACTGCCTGGTGCACGACTTCGACGCCGTGCGCTGGCTGACCGGGCGGGAGGTCGTCGAGGCGTACGCCACCGGGGCGAACGGAGGCGCGGACTTCTTCCGGGACGCGGGCGACGTGGACACGGCAGCGGCCCTGCTGACCCTGGACGACGGCACGCTCGTCACCGCGACGGCCACCCGCTACAACGGCGCGGGCTACGACGTGCGGATGGAGCTGCCCGGGGAGCGCGACCAGCTCGTGGTCGGCCTCGACGCCCGTACGCCCTTCACCTCGGCCGAACCCGGCGGCCCGGCCGCACCCGAGCGGCCCTGGACGGGCTTCCTGGAACGCTTCGCCGGCGCTTACCGGGCCGAACTGGCGGCCTTCGTCCGGGCCGCCCGGGGCGAGGCGCCGAACCCGTGTTCGGGTCAGGAGGCGCTGCACGCGCTGCTCGTCGCAGAGGCCTGCGAGCTGTCCCGCGCGGAGTGCCGGCCCGTACGGATGACGGAGGTCGCCGGACGGAACTGACTGTCACCGTTCCTCGAGGGTCGCGTAACAGGTGTCCGACAGCGCCTGCCCCCGCCCGTCCGGCCTCGTTGGCCAGGGCTGGATCAGCAGTGGACGCACCGGCTCCCCCGCCGGCCCGCCGGGCCGCGTCGAGCGCCCACGAGGAGGGGCAGGACATGACCGACCGGAAGCTGTGGTCGTACAAGGAGATCGCCGCGCACATCAGGGTGCGGACCGACACCGTCAGGTCCTATCGCAAGCACGGGCTGCTGCCACCGCCCGACCATGTGGAGGGCGGCAAACCGTACTGGTTCGCCGACACCGTGCGCGGCTGGGTGGCCCGGCGCCCGGGCAACCGGGGGCGCGGCGACCGGGCTTAGCGAGCCCCCCGGGGGCGGAGGGGAGACGCCCCCGGCCCGGGTCCGTACGGTCCGTACGTCGGCGGATCACGCGGACCGTAACCCCGGCACGTACGGTCCCGGCACGTACGGCGCGCGCGACCCGCCGCGTCGGCGCCGGAGCGGCCCTTGTGCCCCGGTCTCCCGACGGAGGCCGGGGCGCCCACCTGTGCGGGC
>DOWQ01000503.1 GCA_003519485.1 Streptomyces sp.
TCGCCGCCGAGGCCGCCGCCGCCGAGCGGCGCATCCGGGTGCTGCGCGCGCCCGTCAACCGGGGGAAGGGCCACGCGGTGCGGATCGGCGTCCTGGCGTCCCGCGGCCGCCGGGTGCTCTTCTGCGACGCCGACGCCGCGACGCCGATCGAGGAGCTGGCCCGGCTCTCCCCGCTGCTGGACGACGGCTACGCCGCCGCGATCGGCTCGCGCGCCCGGCCCGGGGCACGCATCGAGGCCCGCCAGCATGTGCTGCGCGAGTTGCTGGGCAAGGCCGGCAACCGGCTCATCCAGGCCCTCGCCGTCCCCGGCATCCGCGACACCCAGTGCGGCTTCAAGCTCTTCGACGGCGACAAGGCGCGCGAGGCGTTCGCCCGGGCCCGTACCGACGGCTACGGCTTCGACGTCGAGATACTGCGCTACTTCCACACCCATGGCTGGCCCATGGCGGAGGTGCCGGTGCGCTGGGCCCACCAGTCCGGCTCCAAGGTCGGGCCGCTGGACTACGCCCGGGTGCTCGCCGACGTCGTACGGATCCGGCTGCGGTCGGCCGGACCGCTCACCGGATCCCTCCCCGAACCGCCGGGCGGGCCGGGGAGCCCGGCCGCCGGCGCCGACTCGGACGGTCCGGGGAGCGGGGACGGCGCCGACGGCTCGGGCGATCCGGGCAGCAACAGCGGGACGGGCACGGCGGACGGGACGGGCACGGCTGACGGCACCGGCGGCAGCGAACGTACGAACGGGGCCGGCGGCATCGGCGGCGAACGCACCACCACGAGGGAACACCAGTGAGCGAGAAGACGCACGCCGCCGCCGGTGGCGAGGGGCCCCGGCCCGGGCCCGGACAGGCCGCGGATCCGGTGGCCACCGAGAACCCGGGGTCCGTGGATGGCCCGGGACCGGCGGGCGGTCCGGGACCGGCGGAAGCGGCAGCGGACGCGGAAGCGGCAGCGGACGCCGGAACGCCGACCCCCGCCGGCCGCCGCCGGTGGCCTGCGCGAATACGGCCGGCCGCGCGCGCCGTACCGGCCGGCTATCTGCTGGCGTCCCTGCTGCTCTACGCCGGCCTGTGGGCGGACCTCGACCGGGGCTACCTCGTCGACAGCATGCGTGACCAGAACCAGTGGGAGTGGTTCTTCGCGGTCACCGCGCACCACGTGCTCGGCGGCGACAACCCGCTCTTCACCACCCTCCAGAACTTCCCGCACGGCGTGAACCTGATGGCGAACACCGCCATGTTCGGGATCTCCGTGCCGCTCGCCCCCGTGACGGCCGCCTTCGGCCCCACCGTCAGCTGGGCCGTCGTGCTCACCGGCGGCCTCGCCGCCACCGCCACCGCCTGGTACTGGCTGATCCGCCGGCAGCTGACCGGCAACCGCGCCGCGGCCGTGCTCGGCGGTGCCGTCGCCGCCTTCGCCCCGCCCATGATCTCGCACGCCAACGCGCACCCCAATCTGGTCGTGCTGTTCGTGATCCCGCTGATCATCGACCGGGCGCTGCGGTTGTGCGCGGGCCGCCGGGTGCTGCGCGACGGCGCCGTCCTCGGGCTGCTGATGACCTGGCAGATCTTCCTGGGTGAGGAGGCGCTGCTGCTCGCCGTGACCGGGATGCTGTTCTTCGCCCTCGGATACGCGGTGGTCCGGCCGCGGACCGCCCTCGCCGCCGCCCGGCCGCTGCTGTGCGGCCTGCTGACCGGCGCCGCCGTCTGCCTGCCGCTGGTGGCGTACCCGCTGTACTGGCAGTTCTTCGGCGACCAGAGCTACCACAGCATCAAGCACGGCCCGACCGGCAATTCGCTGCTCGCGCTCGTCGAGTTCTCCGGCCGGGCGCTCGCCGGCGACGCGGCCACCGCCGAGGCGCTCTCCATCAACCCCACCGAGCAGAACGCCTTCTACGGATGGCCGCTGGTCGCGCTGGTGCTGGGCATCACGGTGGTGCTGTGGCAGCGGCCCGCGGTCAAGGCGCTGGCCGGCACGGCGCTCGTCGCCGCCGTCCTCTCCCTCGGCGCGGAGGTCTCGCTCTCCGGCGGCGAGGGGGAACCGGCCTTCACCGGCCCCTGGACGTTCGTCGACCGGCTGCCGCTCTTCGAGTCGGTGATCGAGTCCCGCTACGCGATGGTGTGCGCGCCGGCCATCGGCATGCTGCTCGCCCTCGCCTGGGCCGCCGTGGCCGAAACCGCCGCGGCCGCACGCCGTTCCGCGCCCCTGCCCGACGACCGGGACCGCCGAAACCGCGCGCTCGTCATTCGCGTCACCGGCTGGCTGGTGATCGGTGCCGCGCTGCTGCCCATCGCGCCCCGGCCGCTGGAGACGGTGGACCGGCCCCGGGTGCCGACCCTGGTGGCCAACGGCAACTGGCGGTCGTACGTCGAGCCGGGCCGGTCCCTGGTGCCCGTACCGCTGCCCTCGCCCAGTGAGGCGAGTGCGCTGCACTGGCAGATCGCGGCGGACTTCGGCTTCCCGCTGCCGGGCGGCTACTTCAACGGTCCCGCGGACCCGGACGGGGACGACCCGTCCGGGTCCGGCAAGGCGGGCATCTACGGTGCCGTGCCGCGGCCGACCGGCGTCATGCTCCAGGAGGCCCGCTACACCGGGCAGGTGCCGGAGATCGGCCCGGCCGAGCGGCGGGCCGCCCGTGAGGATCTCGCGTTCTGGAGGGCGGGCGCGCTGGTGCTCCAGTCGCAGCCGAACGAAGAGGCGCTGCGCAGCACGGTCGAACAGCTGCTCGGACAACCGGCTGAACGGGTCGGCGACGCCTGGGTCTGGGACATCGGCTGAGCCTGCGAGCTTCCACCGCGGTGCTGCCGGTGAGCGCGTCCGGCAACTACGCTGATCCGACCATCTTGTCGACCCGGACAGAGAGCGAGTGCTCGTGGCGTGTGACCTGTGGCTGGTCCCCCTTGTCGATGTGCTGTGCCAGAGCCCGGACAATCCCTTCGCCGAAGAGATCGCGATCTACGACAAGGCCCTGCACGAGGCGGGCCTGCCGGCCGTCCCCGTATTCGGCTACATGCCGGGTCTGACCGGGGACGTCGCCCCCGTCGCCGGGTTCGACTACGACGCGCTGCACTTCCTGCGCCGCGCCTACCTGCTCCAGGTCTGCGGGCTGCCGGTGACTCCGGTGGACGAACTCGGCGGCGACTACGAACAGTTGCTGGAAATGTTCGAGGGAGCAGCCCAGCAGTCCCATCTGGTCTGGCACTACGACCACGCCGGTGCGTACGTTCCCGTCGACTTCGGTGAGCCGCTCTCGAACGACGAACTCCTGGAGGGCGGCGGCCCGTTGGGATCGGGTCACGGCCTGCTCCGGGAACTGCAGGCGGTCGCCCCGGCGATCGGCATCGACCCCGTCAACCCGCCGGTCGCGCCCGCCCCGCCGGGTCGGCCGACCGCCCTGGAGGAGCCCGCGGTGGCGGTGCCGCACGAGGACAATCCGTACGCCCGCGAGCGGCATGTCTGGCTCGGGCTCAACGCGGCGGTGACCCGGAGCCTCAGCCAGGGCTCGATGATCGTCTTCAGCTGACGGCGACGGCGGCTGTGGTGGTGACAGCGGCTGTGGCGGCGCAGGCAACAGCGGTGGTGGCCGGGCCTGCCTCGCGTAGGCCGGCGAGTGCGGACCGCGCTGCCTCGCCGCGGCCGTACTGACCGGACAGGCCGACGGCCCGGACCGATGGAATGGTCCGGGCCGTCCGTTCGGGCCGTGCGCCCGTGCGCCCCGCGTTCTGCCGTACGCCCGCCCTGCGCGGCTGTTCCTGCCGTACGGCTGCCCCGCTGTTCCGGCTACCGGGGCGGCTCGGGCGGGCGCTGGCGCGGCATGTTGGGCCGTGCGCCCGGCGGCAGCGGCAGCCGGGTCGGCCGGCCGCTGTCCGACCGCGATCCCCACGGCACCAGTGACTGCGTGAGCAGCGGCGCGGAACCGGAGCGGAATTCGACCATCCAGTCCGCGGTCTCCGACCGTACGAGCTCCGACACGTCCTCCGAGAAGCGCCGCAGGACCGTCAGGCAGCGCTCGGCGGCCTCGCTCGCGGTGCCCTCGGTCGGGCCGAGCACCTCGCGCACGCTCTCCGAGGCCCAGTCGAACTGGAGCGCCTCCAGTCGCCGCTGCACCGCCTGTGAGGTCGCGACGTCCCGCATCCAGCCGGACGTCAGTCCGAAGAAGCGGTCGCAGACCACGCACGCGGCGGCGCCGATCAGTGCCAGGCAGCCCCAGCCCGCGCCGGAGCCGACCAGTCCGGTCAGCTCCATCAGGGGCAGCGAGAAGCCCCCCGTGGCCAGCAGAGCGGCACCGGTGCGCAGGCCCCGGGCGCCCCGGCGCTTCCACAGCCGGTCCGCGAGATACCACTCGGCCGTGTGCAGGGCCCGCTCCTCCACCCAGCGGTACAGCTCGTCGAGCCGCTCCGCCGGCTCTCCCCAGTCCCCGAGCGGAAAGGGCCGGCCGAGCAGGTCCCCGTGCTCCGTGCCGTCGTCCTCCCGAGGAGGCCCCTCGGGTTGCATCTCCGGCTGGCTCACCCGTGTGCTCCCTGTGCGATCGGCGATGCGGCAGTGCGCAGCAGTCGTCGCCCCACTACCGCGTCGTGGGGGCTGCGGTGGGCGGGTGGCGGCTGTTGCGCGCACCCTTCATACCGCCGAATGGTGGGGCTCAACGGCCGTACGGACCTAATTACCTCAGGATGAGGGTCGTGATCAGGTATAGAGCCCGATACCGTCACCCGAACGAGTGGCAGGCCTTGCAGGGCCCGTACGGACGCCGCCCGGCGTGGGCCGCGCGGGCCGGCCCGGACCGCGCCGGCCGGTGACCGCGCG
>DOWQ01000297.1 GCA_003519485.1 Streptomyces sp.
CACTCGCCGTACGCACCGCGCGCCCCGGCTCAGCGGCAGCGCCGGCGCGGCTCAGCGCCCGGGCCGGACCGACAGGTCGGTGATCTCCGCGTCGCGCGGCAGGTCGAGCGCCGTCACGATCGTCGTCGCGACCGACTCCACGTCGATCCAGCGCGACATGTCGTACTCCTTGCCCTCCTGCTGGTGGATCTTCGCCTGCATGGGCGTGGCCGTCCGTCCGGGGTAGACGGAGGTGACCCGCACGCCGTGCTCGTGCTCCTCGGCGCGCAGGGCGTCGGCGAGCGCCTTCAGGCCGTGCTTGCCGGCGGCGTACGCGCCCCACTGCGGGTTGGCGCGCAGCCCCGCGCCGGAGTTGACGAAGACCACATGGCCGCGGGACATCCGTAGCTGCGGCAGCAACAGCCGGGTCAGCTCGGCGGGCGAGACGAGGTTCACGGCGAGCTGCCGGTTCCAGACCTTCGGCGTCAGTTCGCCGACCCCGCCGAGGTCCACGATTCCCGCGCAGTGGAGGAGCGAGCCGAGCCGGTCGGGCTGCGCCTGGTGGCCCAGCGCCCAGGACAGCTTCTCCGGCAGCGCCAGATCACCGACGACGGTCTGCGCGCCGGGGAATGCCTGTTCGAGCTCCTTCGCCCGCCCGGCGTTCCGCGCCAGCAGCCACAGCTCGTCTCCGCGCTCGTCCAGCCGCTGCGCGACGGCCTTGCCGATGCCCGAGCCGGCACCCGTGATGAAATGTGCAGTCATGGCACCAGCTTGCCTCACCCCGCGCTGCCGGACGCCTCCAGGTGGGCCAGCGCCGCGGCGCCGTCCTCGGCGAAGAAGACCAGCTCGGCCAGCGGCAGCGGGAGGAACGACTCCTTCTCCATCCGCTGGAGCTGCTGCTTCAGCCCGTCGTAGAAACCGGCGGCGTTGAGGAGGACGACGGGCTTGCGGTGCATCCCGTGCTTCTTGAGCTCCAGGATCTCCGTGGCCTCGTCGAGCGTGCCGGTGCCACCGACCATGATCACGATCCCGTCCGCCCGCGCGAGCAGCTCCGCCTTGCGCTCGGCGAGATCCTTGGCGATCACCATCTCGTCCACCCCGGGTCGCACCTTGTGCGCCAGGAACTGCACGGACACCCCGGACAGCCGCCCACCGTTCGCCTCCACCCCGTCGGCCATGACCTTCATCAGCCCGCTGTCGGAGCCGCCCCAGACCATGGTGTGCCCGCCCGCGCCCAGCAGCGCTGCGAACTCGCGGGCCGGGGCGGTGTAGCGGTCGTCGAGGTCGGCGGCGGAGCAGAAGACGGTGACGTTCATGCCCGCCAGCTTACGGAGCCGCCCGCGCGGGGCACACCTGGCGGCAGCGAGCAGGACGTACGCCGCTGCCGCGCCCGGCACCGATGAGTTTCCGGGGCGGCGGCGGTCTGTACGAGTGCCCGTACTCACGGACGCACGCACCCACGAGGAGGTACCGATGACCACCGAAGGATTCACCACATGCCTGTGGTTCGACGGACAGGCCGATGAGGCGGCCAACCACTACGTCTCGATCTTCAAGGACTCCGAGCTCGGAAAGATCGGCCGCCACACCGAGGCCGGACCGGGTCCGGCCGGCTCGGTCCTGGTCGTCGAGTTCAAGATCAATGGACAGAAGTTCGTCGCGCTGAACGGCGGGCCGCAGTTCACCTTCAACGAGGCGATCTCCTTCCAGATCTACTGCGAGGACCAGGCCGAGGTCGACCACTACTGGAGCAAGCTCACCGAGGGCGGCGGCCAGGAGGTCCAGTGCGGCTGGCTGAAGGACAAGTACGGGGTGTCCTGGCAGGTCATCCCCAAGGGCCTGACCGAGATGATCACTGACCCGGACCCGGAGAAGGCCCGGCGGATTAGCGAGGCCATGTTCTCGATGGTCAAGCTGGACATCGGCGCGCTCAAGAAGGCGTACGCGGGCGAGTGAGCGGGCGTGGGCCCGGCCACTGTCCCACCGGGCCCGCCCACAGCGCCCCCGAGCCCGCGCGGCCGGTTCCGTACGGGGCCGCACCCCGTCCCCCTCCCCCGTGACCTCAGGCCGCGAGGGCCGGTGGCGGCGACCCCTCCCCGAACATCAGCTCGAACCAGATGGTCTTGCCCCCGGGTCCGTACGGGCCCTCCCCCATGGCACAGCCGCCCCACCGGTCGGCCAGCACCTCCAGGATCGGCAGCCCACGCCCGCCGTCCGCCTGCGGCGAGGGCAGGACCGGATCCCCTTGTCGCGGAAGATCGGGACTCATGTCCCAGACGCTGACCCTTAATACCGGACACAGCCACTGGAGCCGCACGGAAGCGGGCCCCTTGGTGTGCCGGACGGAATTCGTGGCCAGCTCGGACGTCAGCAGCTCGGCACGGTCGGCCAACCCGGCGAGACCGTGGGCCGCGAGGACGGCCCGGAGGGTGAGTCTCGCGATGCCGGGCGCCCGAGGATCGCAGGGGAAGTGGAGTTCGTAGTGCCAGGGGGCGGCGAACGACAGGGGAACCGGATGCGGATGCGGGCCTCCGGCCGGTCCGGCCGGACCGGGCACGGACGCCCGGCCGGGATCGGTGGTCGAATGCGGGTCGGTGCTCACGTGGCACCTCCTGGGTGCGCAGTCGTGACGAATGGACGTGTGCCAGGGGGTGTTGACCCCGCCGGTGCGCCGGTGGCCTTGCCGCGCCCACCTGCCGTCCCGGGCAGGCAGGAGGGAGTGGTGCGCTTCCGGTTCCGGCGGCGGAACGAGTGGCACGGCTCACACCGTAGGGCATTCTCGACTCACACGTGAGTTAACTCCCACGAACTAGTGAAGCGTTGACGGACTCACTAGACCGTTGTCGTCCTCGCTGCCACACTGTTGACGCGCACGAGAGAGGACCCATGGCTCCACGAAACGCCCCCACGGGCCGCCAGCGCCGCCTGGCGACGGAGATGCGTCGTATGCGCGAGCACGCCGGCTTGTCCGTTCAGGACGCGGCTGCGCTGCTCGGCTCGGACCGCACGATGATCTCCAACATCGAGGCAGGGCGCACGGGCCTCAGCGAGGACCGAGTACGCCAACTCGCCTGTCACTACCGGTGTCCCGACCCGGCCCTGATCGAGGCGTTGGCGGGGATGGCCGCGATGCCGCGCACGCGGCGGGCAAGTCACTGGTGGGACGAATACCGGGGCAAGCTCCCGGAAGGACACCTCGACGTCTCCGAGACGGAACACCACGCCACGCGGATCCGGACGGCGCAGACGGTGCACCTGCCGGGTCTGCTCCAGACCGAGGATCACGCACGAGCAATCTTCGAGCTGTCCGTCCCCCAGCTTCCACGCCTCGAGATCGAACTCCGGGTCGCGCACCGGCTACGACGGCAGGCCATTCTCAGCGGGGAGGACCCGACGCCCTACGTGGGCATCATCCACGAGGCTGCTCTACGCCTGGAGTTCGGCGGCAGGGAGGTGGCGCGTGCCCAGCTCGACCATCTCGCGGACGCCGCCGACCGCGACAATGTGACGCTGCTCGTCATCCCGTTCAGCGCCGGAGCGTTCCACGGAGCGGGCCAGTCGATCCTCTACGCCGAGGGCGCGGTGCCGCAGTTGGACACCGTGCAGCTGGACACCGCGTTCGGCGCCCATTTCGTGGATGCCCCGACCCCGTTGGCGAACTATCGTTCTCTCCTGGACCTGATGGAGGGCTCAGCGCTGCCTCCGAAGGAGTCGCAGCAGTTCATCAGGGCTTTCGCGCGCGACATATGAGAGGACCAGCCACGTGACCGAGGACAACTGGCAGCGCTCGTCGTTCTGCTCGGGTGGCGGCAACAACTGCGTCGAGGTGGCCGCCACCGACAACGGGCTGGCGCTGCGCGAGAGCGAGAGCCCCGCTCGTGTCCTGACGACCAGCCGGAGCGCGTTCGGCATCCTCATACGCAACGTGAAGGCGGGCACGCTGCGGCTGCCGCCTTCGTAAGCGCTCGTCCGCGTCAGCATTCGTCCGCCCGACTGCCGGGGCCACGGCACCGTGCCCCGCCGTCCGGCACGCTTCCGGCTCCGGACGGTCAGCCCGCGGCGCTCCGGGCCGCTTCCGGCGCCCGCTCCGTCGTGGCGATCGTCGCCGAGCCGACCACCCGCGTGCCGTCGTACAGCACGATCGCCTGGCCCGGCGCCACGCCGCGCACCGGCTCGGTGAGGGCCACCCGCAGC
>DOWQ01000527.1 GCA_003519485.1 Streptomyces sp.
GCACGCGAAAGATCGAGGCTAAACCTCTTCCGCCGCGCACCGGCCGTTGATTCCGCGGACTCGACGGCCGGTGCGCGGTCGCGTTTTCCGGCCCGCCGCCTCCGATACGGAGCGCGCGCTCACCACGACCGGATAAACGGCCCGGCCGGATGAAATTCGATTCCTGTCATTATCATGACGCGCCGAACATCACATTTACACAGGAAACTCCGTTGTGATTGTTACCTTCTCATTCCGGTGGATGACATGAAAAATGTGCTCCATTCGTGTCATCGCCATGAGGTTACGTCCAGTCAGTCCGCGGGAGTTGCCGGATGGTGTCACCGAATCCTGTTGCCCAGAAGGCCGAAGAAGCGTCGGGAATCGAAAATTCCTCGGCATACGACTACGAGAGGTACAGCAGACTCGCGGGCCCACTGACCGAACCGGTGACGGACCGGGACCGCCCGTACCGGGTGGCCTATCGCAGTCTGCTGGCCCAGCAACCGCACCGCTTCCGGGCCGCGCTGCTGTTGTGCGCCGCGCCCGTCGTCTCGGCGATCCTGCTGCTGTGGCTGCTCCAGCCGGGGCACTGGGTGCACCGGCAGTACGTGTCCGGCTGGGAGACGGCGGCGGACACGGCGATGCTGGTGTCGATCGGGCTGATCGAATTCTTCCGGCTGTCCACGGTCTTCTCCAACGCCCATGCGACGCTCGTCGCGCGGGACCCGATCCCGGTCGTGCCCGAGAACGGCACCAAGGTCGCCTTCCTCACCTCCTTCGTGCCCGGCAAGGAGCCGATCGGGATGGTCACCAGGACCCTCGAGGCCGCCGTCCGGATCCGCCACCGCGGCACCCTGCACGTCTGGCTCCTCGACGAGGGCGACGACCCCGAGGTCAAGAAGGTCTGCGCCCGACTCGGCGTCCGCCACTTCACCCGCAAGGGCGTCGCCAAATGGAACACGCCCACCGGCCACCACCGTGCGAGGACCAAGCACGGCAACTACAACGCCTGGCTCGACGCGCACGGCGACGCCTACGACTACTTCGCCTCCGTCGACACCGACCACGTGCCGCTGCCCAACTACCTGGAACGCATGCTGGGATTCTTCCGCGACCCCGACATCGCCTTCGTCATCGGCCCCCAGGTGTACGGGAATTATGACAGCGCCGTCACCAAGGCCGCCGAAAGCCAGCAATTCCTCTTCCACGCGCTCATCCAGCGGGCCGGCAACGCCTACGGCTGCCCCATGTTCGTCGGCACCTCCAATGCCGTGCGCATCAAGGCCCTCAAGGGAATCGGCGGTCTGTACGACTCCATCACCGAGGACATGGCAACCGGGTTCGAACTGCACCGGCACCGCAATCCCGACACCGGCAACAAATGGCGCTCGGTCTATACCCCGGACGTACTCGCCGTCGGTGAGGGCCCCAATAGCTGGACCGATTTCTTCACTCAGCAGATGCGCTGGTCCCGCGGCACGTACGAGACCATTCTCAAACAGTTCTGGAAGGCGCCGTTCTCCCTCTCCCCCGGGAAACTCCTCAACTACACGCTGATGGTCATCTACTATCCGATGACCGCCCTCAACTGGCTTCTCGCGGCGTTCAGCTGTGTGCTCTTCCTCGGGCTGGGCGCCTCCGGCATCCAGGTCTCCTCGGAGGTCTGGCTGATGCTCTACAGCGATGCGGCGGCCCTCCAGATCGGCCTGTACATCTGGAACCGCCGGCACAACGTCTCCCCGCACGAGCCCGAGGGGTCCGGCGGCCTCGCCGGCATGGCGATGTCCGCGCTCTCCGCACCGATCTACGCCAAGTCCCTGACGGACGCCGTGCTGCGCCGCAAGAGTTCGTTCGTCGTCACGCCCAAGGGCGACTCGGCGAGCCCGGACCGGACGGCCACCTTCCGAATCCATCTCTCCTGGGCCGCGGTGTTCGGCGGCTCGGTCATCGCCTCGCTCTTCCTCGGCCACACCCATGCCGCCATGACCACCTGGGCGGTCATCGCCCTCGTCCTGTGCCTCGCGCCGGTCGTCACCTGGTACGCGGAAGAGCGCCGCCGCGGGCGTACGCCGGCCGGACAGCCGGCCGTGCCCGCCGCCCGCACCGACAGGTCCCGCCCCCCGGCCGCCGCTCCCCCCGCCCACGCCGAGAGTGACACCTCCGCAGAGAAGGACCCGCTGTGCGCCCTCTGATTCCCCCTCGCCTCCGCACCACCGTCCTCGGGGCGGCCGCCTTCCTCACCCTGGCCGGTCTCAACGCCCCGGCGGCGATCAGCTACGCGGAGCGGACGTATCACGCGTACAAGATCGACCAGCCGGCGTACAAGGCCCGCTTCGGTCACTGGGACCTGCTCGACGTCCCGGAGAAGTACCGGGTGAACTCCATCCACGCGGCGCTGCTGCACACCGGCAAGGTGCTGCTGATCGCCGGCTCGGGGAACGACGAGGAGACCTTTGACGCGGGCACCTTCGACACCGTGCTGTGGGATCCGGCGAAGGACACCTTCGAGCTGATCCCGACCCCCGAGGACCTGTTCTGCTCCGGCCACGCCCAGCTCCCCGGCGGAAAGCTGCTGGTGGCGGGCGGCACGGCGCGCTACGAGGTCCTGGAGGGCGAGGTCGAGCGGGCCGCCGGACCGATGCTGGTCAAGAACGAGGACCCGGACACCCCGCACACCTTCCGCCGGGGCACGGTCTTCCGTTCCCCGGACGGCAAGGAGTACCGCACGACCCGTACGTTCACCCTGCCCGCCGCCGAGAAGAAGCAACTGGAGAACGGCAAGGTCAGGGTCACGGCGAGCGAGGAGCGGGTCTTCGCCGAGGCGGTACGGAAGGGCAAGAGCCAGGTCACCTCGCGCCCGGCCCAGTACACCGTCGAAGGGCTCACCGGCCGCGACCGGGACAACGTCTACGGCCTCGCGCAGTCCATGACCCTGGAGAAGCAGGACTACCAGGGGATCGACGCGGCCTTCGAGTTCGACCCGGTAGCCGAGCGCTATCTGCCGGTCGACCCGATGGACGAGGCCCGCTGGTATCCGACGCTGACCACGCTCAAGGACGGCCGGGTGCTGGCCGTCTCCGGGCTGGACGACATGGGCCAGATCATCAACGGCAAGAACGAGATCTTCGACCCCGCGACCAAGAAGTGGTCCCCGGCGCCGAACCGCTACTTCCCCACTTATCCGGCGCTGTTCCTCACCAAGGGCGGAGACCTGTTCTACTCCGGTTCCAACGCCGGGTACGGCCCGGCCGAGAAGGGCCGCAAGCCCGGCCTGTGGGACCTGGAGGACAACACCTTCCGCCCGGTGCCCGGGATCACGGACCCGGACCAGCTGGAGACCTCGGCCTCCGTACTGCTGCCGCCCGCCCAGGAGCAGCGGGTGATGGTGCTCGGCGGCGGGGGCGTGGGCGAATCGGGGAAGTCCACACCGCGCACGGCCGTCGCGGACCTCACGAAGAAGAACCCGCGCTTCACGGCCGGCCCGGACCTGCCGCAGGGCACCCGCTATCTGTCCAGCGTGCTCATGCCGGACGACACCGTCTTCACCACCGGCGGCTCGGAGGACTACCGGGGCAAGAGCGACAGCGACATCCACGGGGCGCAGTTCTACCTCCCGGAGAAGAACGCGTTCGAGCCGGCCGCGGCCCCGGTCGTGGGCCGCAACTACCACTCCGAGGCGCTGCTGCTGCCGGACGGCCGGGTGGCCACCTTCGGCTCCGACCCGCTCTACGCCGACCCGGACAACCTCCAGACCGGCAACTTCGAGCGGCGGATCGAGATCTACACCCCGCCGTACCTCTACCGGGACGACCGGCCGGCGGTGACGTCCGGCCCGTCCGAGGCGGCGCGGGGCGGCACCGCGACGTTCACGGTGTCCTCGGAGAAGAAGCTCGCCACGGCCCGGCTGATGCGGCCCAGCGCCGTCACGCACACCACGGACGTCGAGCAGCGCTCGGTGGAGCTGGGTATGGAACGCCGCGGGAACCGGGTGGCGCTGTCCGTGCCGGAGGACCCGACGCTGGTGCCGCGGGGCTGGTACATGCTCTTCGTGACCGACTCGGCGGGCACGCCGTCCGAGGCGAAGTGGGTGCACATCACCTGACCGTTCCTGTTCAGTGAGCAGGAGTGAGCCTTGGACCCACTGCCGGTCACTGCGCCGATCAGTACCTACCCCCCGTCGCTCCTGACATCAGCGGTCGGGGGCACGGGCGCTCCCCGGCCCCGTTACCGGCACGCCGGGCGGCCCCGAACCCCGGTCGTACGGACGGGCTTCGGGAGCCCGGGTGCCGGGCCGCGGGCGGGTCACCGCTCGTACATCTCGGCGATCTGCGCGGCATACGCCTTCACGATGGCGCCGCGCCGCAACTTCAGCGAGGGGGTCAGCAGCCCGTCGGCGGGCGTGAACTCCTCGGGCAGGACGCGGAACGCGCGAATGGACTCGGCGCGGGAGACAGCTGTGTTGGCCCGCGACACCGCCCGCCGTATCTCCTCGTGCAGGTCCGCGTCCTGCGCCATCGCCCGTACGTCCATCTCGCCCTTGCGGTGCAGCAGCCGCCAGTGGCCGAGCGCCTCGGGGTCGAGGGTGAGCAGAGCGGCGATGAACGGCCGGTTGTCGCCGACCACCAGGCACTGCGAGACCAGCGGATGCGCGCGCAGCCGCTCCTCCAGCACCACCGGGGAGACGCTCTTCCCGCCGCTGGTGATGATGACGTCCTTCTTGCGCCCGGTGAGATGCAGATAGCCGTCGTCGTCGAGGTGGCCGACGTCGCCGGTGGCGAGCCAGCCGTCGCGCAGCACCTCCTCGGTGCCGGCCCGGTCATCGAGGTAGCCGGCGAAGACGTTGCTGCCGCGCACCCAGATCTCGCCGTCCTCGGCGATGTGCACGGAGCAGCCGGGCAGCGGGCGACCGACGGTGCCGAACTTGAGGCGGCCGACCGGGTGCCCGGTCACGGCCGCGGCGCTCTCGGTGAGCCCGTAGCCGTCGTAGAGGGTGATGCCTGCGCCCGCGAAGATCAGTCCGAGGTCGCGGGAGAGCGGCGAGCCGCCGGAGACGGCGTACCGCACCCTGCCGCCCAGGACGGCCCGCAGTCGCACGTAGACGGCGCGGTCGTAGAGCGCGTGCCGCAGCCGGAGCGCGGGGCTGATGGCGGGGCCTCGGCCCAGCGCGCGCCGCTCGGCGGCCTCGGCGTACGACGTGGCGACCTCCACGGCCTTGTCGAACACCTCCAGCCGGCCGCCGGCTTCGGCCGTCCGGCGGGCCTTGCGGAAGATCTTCTCGAAGATGTGCGGCACCGCGAAGAGGAAGGTCGGCCGGAAGGAGGCGAGCGCGGGCAGCAGGTCGTCGGCGCAGAGGCCCGGTTCGTGCCCCATCCGGATTCCGTGCCGCTGGCAGCTCACCTGCACCATCAGGCCGTAGACATGGGCGAGTGGCAGGAAGGCGAGGATCGCGGGCTGTTCCCCCGGCTCGGCGAGGATTTCGCGCCAGCCCGTCATGAGGGTGTCGCACTCGAAGGCGAGATTGGCGTGGGTCAGCACGCAGCCCTTGGGACGCCCGGTGGTGCCGGAGGTGTAGGTGATGGTGGCGGCCGAGTCCGGCCGGACGGCGGCGCGGTGGCTGTGCACCAGCGCGTCGGGGAGGCCGGTGCCCAGCGCGGTCAGCTGCGCTAAGCAGCCGTCGTCCAGCTGCCAGATGCGGCGCAGCCGCGGCAGTCCGTCGCAGATGGCTCCGACGGTCATGGCGTCGTCCTCGTGTTCGACGACGACGGCGGCGGCGCGGCTGCCGGAGAGGATCCAGTGCACCTGTTCGGCCGAGGAGGTGGGGTAGACGGGGACGAGTTGGGCCCCGACCGACCAGAGGGCGTAGCTGAAGAGCGTCCACTCGTACCGGGTGCGGGACATCACCGCGACCCGGTCTCCGGGGCCGATCCCGTCCGCCAGCAGGCCCTTGGCGAGGGCGAGCACCTCGCTGCGGAAGCCCCGGGTGGTGACCGGAAGCCAGCGGATGCCGTCCGGGCCGTCCTCGCGGCGGGAGTACTGGACGAGATCCGGATCACGGTCCGCGATCTCGAACACGGAGTCGGCGAGACCTCCCGAGGAAAGCGTCTCCACCAGCGCCGGAAGGCTGAGTTCGCGCACCGCGTCACCTCTCTCGAGCCCGCTGCTCCGCGGGGCGGGCGTCGTCGGGAGCGCAAGCTACCGCTCCGGCGAGCGGCTGCCTAGGTCCGTGACGCGTTCACCATTCGAACGGATGACATGAGGTGAAGGGCGGGCCCGCACAGTTGTGCCGGCCCGCCCTCCGCCCTCAGGAGCGACGGGGTTCAGACCCGGGTGCCGCCACTCCCCGTGCTGCCCGTGGTGCCGGCGGCGGCGTCGGACGCGGCCGTCTTCTCCAGTTGGAACGCCTCGTTGCCGAGGCCGATACGGCGGTGCACCTCGGGCTTGACGGTGCGCAGCACGAGGCCGTAGACGAGGCCGCCGACGACGGACAGCCCGATGATGCCGGGCAGGATCCAACGCAGCGGCGAGCCGGGCTCCGTGCCCAGCAGCACATCGAAGTCCTTGACCGTGTAGACAATGATCGTCACCATCGCGACGCCGGAGATGCCGGAGCAGACCAGGCGCCAGGCCTGGGCGCGGCCGGCGCCCCGGCGGACGAAGAAGGCGATCACGGCGGCGGACGCGGTCGTCATGAGGACGATGACGCCGAGCGCTCCGACGTTGCCCATCCACGTGAACATGTTGAGCACGGGGGCGGTCGGGTCGCCGTGCGGCTTGTCGTCGGTGACGGCGAACACGAGGATGACGACCAGCGAGACGATGCTCTGCAGCAGCGAACCGGTGCCGGGCGCGCCGCTGGTCCGGTTGGTCCGGCCGACGGACGCGGGCAGCAGGCCCTCGCGGCCCATCGCGAAGGCGTACCGGGCGACGACGTTGTGGAAGCTCAGCATCGCGGCGAACATGCCGGTCACGAAGAAGATGTGCATGATGTCGGTGAAGGTGCCGCCCAGCCTGCCCTCGGCGAGATGGAAGAGCAGCCCGGCGCTCTGTTCCTGGGCGTCCTGGACGATCCGGGACGGGCCGGAGGCGACGTTGAGCGCCCAGGAGCTGACGGCGAGGAACAGCGCGGCGAAGCTGACGGCGAGGAACATCGCACGGGCGACGACGACCTGCGGGCGCTTGGTCTCCTCGGCGTAGACGGGGGCCTGTTCGAAGCCGACGAACGAGGCGAAGGCGAAGCAGAGCGCGGTGCCGAGGCCGGCGCCGGCCAGCGTCTCCGGGTTGAACGCCTGGAGGGAGAGCCCCTCGGCGCCCGGGTCGGAGATGGCCGCGAAGTCGAAGACCACGACCATGGCGCACTCGACGATCAGCAGCACGCCGAGCACCTTGGCGCTCAGGTCGATCTTCAGCCAGCCGAGCACGCCGACGATCAGCGCGGCGACGACCGAGGGGATCCACCAGGCGACGGTCACATCGAAGTACTTGCCGGCCAGCCCGGCGATCTCGAAGCCGAAGATCCCGTAGATCCCGACCTGCATGGCGCTGTACGCGACGAGGGCCACCACGGACGCCCCGGCGCCGGCCGTGCCGCCGAGGCCGCGCGCGATGTACGCGTAGAACGCGCCCGCGTTGTGCACATGCCTGCTCATCTCGGCGTAGCCGACGCTGAACAGCGCCAGCACCACGCCGAGCAGGACGAACAGCAGCGGCTGGCCGACGATCCCCATCACCGCGTATGTGGTGGGCATGACACCCGCGACCACCATGAGAGGGGCGCTGGCCGCGAGGACCGACAGCAACAGGCCGCCCAGACCGATCCGGTCCGCGCGCAGCGCCCGCTCCTCGCCCTTGTACGTGCTGATGCCGGAGTCATTACCCGTCAGCATGGTCACCTTCCACCTGGGTTGTCGGGACGATCGTGCCGTGTCACCGGGGTCTGCCGGTCGCCGCGGACCGGACCGCGCGGAACGCCTCTCCGGGGTCGCGGTCCGGGTACGACCAGGGCTCCTCGGTGGCGTGCCGGCCGATCCGGTTGAACAGCGCGGCGGCTTCGCCCGGCCGGCCCTCGTAATACTTCGCGTGGGCCAGAAAATTGAGATCGACCATGCGGCGGGGATGCTCCTCGGTGCCCCACTCCAACCACCAGTCGAAGGCGGACTTCATCACCTGCCGGGCCCGCCGGCTCCCCCAGTGCCGGGAGTACGCGGGGTCGCGCGGCTCGATGCCGACCGCGGCGAGCACCCGGAAGCGCTCGGCGTGGGCGACCACCGGCAGGACGCACAGCGGCGAGTCGGCGGGGGCCTGCTCGGCGGCCCAGGAGGCGAAGTCGTACACCTCGTGGAACGGGTCGTCGCGGTCCCCCTGCTGGCGTTCCGCGAGGCAGGCGGTCATCAGGAAGTGGGCGTGGTGGTGCTCCCGGTGGCGGCCGCGCACCTGGTCGAATATCTGCAGCCGCTCCTCGTCGGTGCCGGTGCGGCGGGCGAGGATCAGCAGCGCGAGCCAGGGCGACGGGTCGGCCGGGGCCATCCGGGCCGCCGCCCGGCACAGCTCGCGCGCGACGACCGGGTCCTCCTTGCCGCGAAGCGCCCGGAAGACCTTGGCGCACGCGTGGAGGGCGGCGGCGTCCGAGCTGTCGGGCTCGGCGAGCCGCCAGTCCTCCGCCCAGCCGGCGCTGGTGGGCTCCGTGGCGAGCACGATCAGCCGGTGGCCGCGGCGGTCCCAGTCGTCGCCGGTCTCGGCGAGGAGGGTGCGGACGTCGCCCCAGCGGCCCTGGGCGAGTGCGTCACGGACGGACACCAGTGCGGTGTCGTCGAGCGCGGGGTCGTAGCCGAAGCCGTCCTTGTTCCGCGACCGGCCCAGTGGAGGCGGTGGTGGAGGTGTCATCCGTGAGCTTCTTCCTCCACGGTGCACGCCACCTCCTGCCCCCGGATGGGGCAATTTTGTACGAATCTGGCGGATCTTGCCGTCGAAGTGGTCGACTACGCCAGCCAATGATCACAGACAGCAAACCGTTAGTCACCATCCCCCGTCAAGGCTGAACGGTGCGGCCGCACCGGCAACCCCGGCCTGTTTACAGCTTGTTGACAGTGGTCAACGGGGGTACGGCGCCCCGCGGCGGCCGCATCGCCGCAGACGGGGGGCGCATCCCCGGCCGTCCGGGGCCTCCGGGGCCCTTCGCTGCCCGCCACCCGGGTTCACTCCTCGACCGTTTACGCTTTCGTTTGATTGGATGCAGAAATGGATCAGACCCCGCCCGGAAAACCGCGTGCGACCGCCGGAGTACGGCTGTGGTTCGCGCCCTCCCGCATCCGCTCCGAGGGCGACACCCCCGACTACCGCTTCTCCCTCGCCAATGAGCGGACGTTCCTCGCCTGGCTGCGCACCGCGCTGGCGCTCGTCGGCGGAGGGGTCGCGGCGGCGCAGTTCCTGCCCGACCTCCACCCGTCGGTGCGCACGACCGTCGCCGTACTGCTGCTGGTGGGCGGAGGACTGTGCGCGGCGCGGGCGGTCAACCACTGGGTGCGCTGCGAGCGCGCCATGCGGCGCGGGGACGACCTGCCCGTCACCCGCTTCCCCACCGTCCTGGCACTCGGGGTCGCGGTCGTCTCGCTGGCCCTGGTGGCCGTCGTGGCCTTCGGCTGGGCGGACTAGTGGACACGGCGACGCGGGACCCGGGGCTGCAGCCGGAGCGCACCCGCCTCGCGTGGCGGCGTACGACCCTGGCGTACGCCGTGGCCGCCGTGCTGGCCGGGAGGCTGGCGCTGCAGCAGGGCATGTCGGCGCGCACGCTGGCCGCGGGCGGGCTGATGGCACTGGCGTGGCTGGCCTTCCTGGTCACCGCGCACCGCCGGGCCCGGTCCCTGGGCCCGGCCCGGCCGACGGCCCTGTCCGCGCGGCAGGCCGTGCTCGCGGCCGGCTGCGTCGTCGCCCTGGCGGTGTTCGGGGCAACACTGGTCGGCTGAACCGGCTGAACTCGGGGCGACACCGGCCGGCCGGCTGCCGAGCCGTCCGGCCGCCCGGTCGGCTATCTTCACCAGGGACACCCCGGCATCCCCCACGATTCCTGCGAGGTGCGCAGCATGGCCACCACCGACCGGCAGCCGACGTCGGGAGCCGCTCCCCTCGTCGTGGTGGCCGGCGTCTCCGGATCCGGCAAGACGACGATCGGCGAACTGGTCGCCGACCGGCTCGGCCTGCCGTACGCCGACGCGGACGAGTTCCACCCGCCGGAGAACGTCGCCAAGATGTCCGCCGGCACCCCGCTGGACGACGACGACCGGCGCCCGTGGCTGGACGCCATCGCCGGCTGGCTCGCCGCCCGCGCGGACCTCGGCGGCGGGGTCGTCTCCTGCTCCGCGCTGAAGCACCGCTACCGCGACCGGCTGGCCGCCGCCGGGCCCGGGATCTTCTTCATCCACCTCGACGGCTCGCCGGAGCTGATCGCGGAGCGGATGTCCCGGCGCAAGGGCCACTTCATGCCGATGAGCCTGCTCCGCTCACAACTCGCCGACCTCGAACCGCTGGACGAGGACGAACCGGGCGCGGCCATCCCCATCGACGGAACCCCGGACGAGACCGCGGACCTCGCCGTGGCCGCGCTGCGAGGCGGCTGACCACGGCCTCTCCAGCAAGCGCCGGCCCCCGGGTCTGGACGTCATACCGACTGGTCGGCATGATGAGTGGGGACCGTCCCTTCCGCAGGAGGAGCAGCAATGAGCAAGGACCACCCGCCCGGCCTCGACCTGGAGCGGCTGCGCGGCCATCTCGACCGCGAACGCCCCGGGCTGGCGCGCGGGCCGCTGAGCGCCCGGCTCATCGAGGGCGGCAGGTCGAACCTGACCTACGCGGTCACCGACGGCACCTCCCGCTGGGTGGTCCGCCGCCCACCGCTGGGGCACGTGCTGGCCACCGCGCACGACATGCGGCGCGAGCACCGGGTGATCAGCGCACTGCGCCCGACGGCCGTGCCGGTCCCGGAGACCGTACTGCTGTGCGAGGACGACTCCGTCATCGGCTCCCCCTTCTACGTCATGGAGTTCGTGGACGGGACGCCGTACCGGAAGTCCGAACAACTGGTCCCGCTCGGGCCGGAGCGCACCCGCGGTGTGGTGCTCGGCCTGGTCGACACGCTCGTCGAGCTGCACGCCGTCGACCCCGAGGCGGTCGGCCTGGCCGACTTCGGCCGCCCCGAGGGCTTCCTGGAGCGCCAGCTGCGCCGCTGGGGCAAGCAGCTCGACGCGTCGCGCAACCGCGAACTGCCCGGCATCGACGAGCTGCGCTCGGCCCTGGAGAAGGCGCTGCCGGTCTCCCCCGCGCCGGCCGTCGTGCACGGCGACTACCGGCTCGACAACGTCCTCATCGGGGCGGACGACCGGATCGAGGCGATCCTCGACTGGGAGATGTCGACCCTCGGGGACCCGCTGACCGACCTCGGGCTGCTGGTGATGTACAGCGGTCAGCGCGACCTGCCCGACATGCCGATCAGCACCACCGCCGGCGCCCCGGGCCACCCCGGGCCCGCCGAGCTGATCGAGCGCTACGCCGCCGGCTCGGGCCGGGACGTCGCCAAGGTCGCCTGGTACACCGCCTTCGCCTACTTCAAGCTCGCCGTGATCCTCGAGGGCATCCACTACCGCTTCACGCTCGGCCAGACCCTCGGCGGCGGCTTCGACCGCATCGGCCCGCTCGTCCCCCTCTTCATCGAGAGCGGCCTCACCACCCTTCAGGAGGGCTGAGCACATGGACTTCGCATTCGACGCCCGTACGGAGGAGCTCCGCGAGAAGCTCCTGGCGTTCATGGACGAACACGTGTACCCGGCCGAGAAGACCGTCGAGGAGCAGCGCGCCGGGCTGGCCTCCCCGTGGGACACCCCGGCCGCCGTGCACGAGCTCAAGGCCGAGGCCCGCAAGCGCGGCCTGTGGAACCTCTTCCTGCCGGACGCGGAGTACGGCGCCGGGCTGACCAACCTCCAGTACGCACCGCTCGCCGAGATCACCGGCCGCAGCCCGCAGCTGGCCCCGACCGCCCTCAACTGCGCGGCGCCGGACACCGGCAACATGGAGCTGCTCGCCCAGTTCGCCACCGAGCGGCAGCGCAAGCAGTGGCTGGAGCCGCTGCTCGCCGGCGAGATCCGGTCGGCCTTCGCGATGACCGAGCCGGAGGTGGCCTCCTCCGACGCCACCAACATCGAGACCCGGATCGAGCGCGACGGCGACGAGTACGTCGTCACCGGCCGCAAGTGGTACATCTCCGGGGCGATGAACCCGGACTGCAAGATCTTCATCGTGATGGGCAAGACCGACCCGGACGGCGACGACATCCGCCGTCAGCAGTCCATGGTCCTCGTCCCGCGCGACACCCCGGGCGTCGAGGTCCGGCGCGCCATGAAGGTCTACGGCTACGAGGACCACTACCACGGCGGCCACGCCGAGGTCGTGTTCCACGGCGCCCGGATCCCGGCGGCCGACCTGGTCGGCGAGGAGGGCGGCGGCTTCGCCATCGCGCAGGCCCGGCTCGGCCCCGGCCGCATCCACCACTGCATGCGGCTGATCGGCATGGCCGAGCGGGCCATCGAGCTGATGTGCCGGCGCGCCGTGGACCGTACGGCCTTCGGCAAGCCGCTCGCGCAGCAGGGCGTCGTCCAGGAGTGGATCGCGGACGCCCGGGTGGCCGTCGAACAGCTGCGGCTGCTGGTGCTCAAGACGGCCTGGCTGATGGACACGGTCGGCAACAAGGGCGCGCACACCGAGATCCAGGCCATCAAGATCGCCACTCCGCGCTCGGTGGTGGGCATCCTGGACCGCGCGGTGCAGCTGCACGGCGCGGGCGGCGTCAGCCAGGACTTCCCACTGGCGGAGCTCTGGGCCGGCGCCCGTACGCTCCAGCTGGCCGACGGGCCGGACGAGGTGCATCAGCGGTCGATGGCCCGCCGGGAGATCAAGAAGTACCTCTGACCCGGGTGGTTCCCCGCTCCTGACCGCCGTACGGCGGTCAGGAGCGGGGGGTCCGGGCCGTACGTACGGGCGTGCGACGGGGCTCGCCGGGGGGGCGGGAGGGGCGCAGAGAGCGACGCGGGCACCACGGCCGCCGGCCGCTGCGCCCGCCCGCTCCCTCCCGGCCGCTACGGCCGCAGCGCGCGCAGCAGCAGATCGGCGAGGTGGTCGGCCACCTGCTGCTGGGTGAGCGGCCCCTCCGGCCGGTACCAGGTGGCCAGGTGGTGCACCGAGCCGAAGTGGTAGTCGACCACCAGGTCGGCCGGGGTGTCGGTACTGAAGACCCCGGTCTGCTGGCCCTCCTCGATGAGCGCGCGGAACCGCTCGTGGTAGCGCCGCCGCTCCGACCGGACCTGCTTGTGCTTCTCGGGGCTGAGCTGGTGCATCGAGCGGAAGAAGATGACCGTGTCGTCGAGGTGTTCGAGCGTGGTGACCACGACGTCGGCGGCCGCCTCCCGCAGCCGCTGCTCCACCGGCGCGTCGGAGCCCGCGAGGGCGTCCAGCCGCTCCTGCTGGAGCCGGAGCACCCGGCCGTAGATCTCGTGGAGGAGGTCGTCCTTCGAGCCGAAGTAGTGGTAGAGAGCGCCCTTGGTCACCCCCGCGGCCTCGACGATCTCCTGTACGGACGTGCGGTCGTAGCCGCGGTCCGCGAAGAGGCGGGTGGCGGCGGCGAGCAGCCGCTGCGGAACGGGTACCCCGTTGCCCTCCGTCGTTCTGGCCATCACCGCCACCTGCCCCTCTGTACGTGGTGCTGTCGTACCGCCATGGTGCCGTGCCGCGACACCCTGTCAGGCGCGCGGGCGCAGCTCCCGTCGGAGGATCTTCCCACTCGTCGTCTTGGGGAGCTCCGGCAGGATCTCGACTTCTCGCGGATATTTGTACGCGGCGAGCCGCTCCTTGCAGTACGCGGCCAGCTCCGCCGGTTCGGCCGGGGTGCCGGGCCGCAGGCTGACGTACGCCTTCACGGACTCGCCGCGGTACGGATCCGGTATGCCGACGACGGCCGCCTCGCGGACGGCCGGGTGACCGTAGAGGACGTCCTCCACCTCGCGCGGCCAGACCTTGAAGCCGGAGGCGTTGATCATGTCCTTCTTGCGGTCGACGACATAGAGCCAGCCGTCGGCGTCCATGAAGCCGATGTCCCCGGTGAGCAGTTCGCCGCCCGGGATGGCGGCCTCGGTGTCCTCGGGCCGCCGCCAGTAGCCGGGCACGACCATGGGCCCGCGCACCGCGATCTCGCCGTTCTCCCCGAAGGGCACCTCGCGGCCCTCCTCGTCGAGGATCCGTACGACCGTGTCGGCGCCGGGCAGCCCGACGGACAGGGTCCCGGAGGCCGGGTCGACGGGCGCCTCCCGGTGCGGCGGGACGCTGGCGCAGGGCGCGGTGCACTCGGTGAGCCCGTAGCCGTTGCGGATGTAGGGCCCGAAGCCGGCCCGGAACTTCTCCACCAGGGCGGGGGGCACCGGCGCGCCGCCCGAGGAGATGATCCGGAACGAGGCGAAGTGGTCGCTGCTGCACGAGGGGTGCGCCGCCAGGGCCATGAAGGCGGTGGAGGGGCCGACGGTGAAGGCGGGCCGGTGCTCGGCGAAGGCGTCGAGGACGACGCCGGCCTCGAAGCGGTAGGCGAGGGCCAGGGTGCCGGCGTGCGCGATGGTGGTGGCCAACTCGACGACCATGCCGGTGATGTGGAAGAGCGGGGCGAGCGCGAACACGCAGGCGCCGTCGTCGAGTCCGCTGCCGGTGCGCATCCGGTCGGCGTTGTACGTGATGTTGCCGTGGGTGTTCATGGCGCCCTTGGGGGTGCCGCTGGTGCCCGAGGTGTAGCTGATCAGGGCGATGTCGCCGGCCGTCAGCCCCGGGTCGGCGGGCGGCGGGCCGCCGGCGCGCGCGGCGGCGAGCAGGTCGGTGGCGTCCTCGGGCGGCGGTATGCGCTCGCCGGGCAGCACCCGGGAGTCGTT